>JBJESB010000140.1:0-2020 GCA_051882575.1 Oscillospiraceae bacterium | reverse complement strand
TTCTTCCTCCGCCGCGAACTGACTTGGGTGCTTGGTAAAGAAATCCACTCTCGGCTCGAGGAATTTAAGCTTGTGGTCCTTGCCGCCCGTGAATGCTGCCATGGTATCGAAAATCTTGTCCCAGCTCCAGAAGCTGCTGTCAAGCTGCAGATATTCCAGCAGCATTTCCGTGCCCTTGGGCGCCATGGGGTGAAGCAGCACGGCTGCGGTTCTAATCATGTGGAATACGTTTATCATTGCCGCGCGGCGCATTGCGTTGTCGTCTGCCTTGTCGGCGTCTGCAAACGCTTTCGCCATGTACTTGCTAGCCTTTCTGATGTAGCTGTCAAGCACATAGGTCGCCTGATGGAACTCAAAGCGGTACATGAACCGCTCATAATCGAGAATCGCTTTCTTTGCCTCTTCAAGAATCTTCTCGTCAACCTCGCCGACAGGCATCACGCCGTCAAAGTACTTCTGCACAGAGTAAAAGCAGGTGCGAATCACGCGGTTGTACACGTTTGAAAGCAGGAATCCGTCCTTTACAACGGGGTCGGGGTCGTCGGGCTTTGCCTGCGGGTTGTACGGCTTTGGCATAAAGCTTACGCTGCGCTGTCCCAGTCCCAGACCGAGAAAGTGCATACGAAGCTGCTCGGCGGTGTAGTAATCCAGCAAATCCGCTGCCATGGGCGGCTTTACCGCGCCCGAGCTTGAAGCCTTTTTGTCCAGAAACAGAATGTGATTATTCGCGCAGAGTATCGGCAGCTGCATTTCGCCGTCGGCGGGGTCGGTGGTGTTTTCGCCGCTTTGCAGACCCATAAACATAGCCATTTCCGCAACGCCGTAAAAATAAATATTATCCGCGCCGATAAACTGGTACACCTTTGCGTCCCTGCTGCACCAGAAATCCTTCCATTCGTCCATGCTTCTGCCCTTTTGCTCCAGAGCAGCCTTTGTGAACGAAATCGGCGCCCACAGCGATTCGGGCCAAACCCAGATTGTAAGCGGGTCCTCGCCCTCAAGCACAGGCGCTTTCACGCCCCACTCGATATTGCCCGTAAGGCGGAACGGCACAAGCGTTTTGCCCGTTCTGTAACGAATGCCGTTTGCGGAGAGAATCTCGCATGCCTCGTTCATTTCGTCAAGCGTCCTGAACACGATTGTGAACGAGGGCTTTTTCGGCTCTTCAAGAAATTCGTGCTCGGGCATTTGCGCTGCAACCGCGCGGTAGTTTTCAAGCAGCTCGTTTTTGATGTGAATAAGCGGGTCGGCTAAAAACTCCGTGATTGTCTTGGAAACCAGCGGGCGAACGTTCTTCTGCTTGGAAATATTCGCTGCGTACTCCTTTAACAGCGCGTTGTAGGAGGGCAGGTCGAAGTACCAGTTTTCGACCTCTTTCATAATCGGCGTTTCGCCCGAGAGTGTGCTTTTGGGGTCGATGAGGCTTTCGGGCATATACTGATGACCGAGGTCGCATTCGTCGGCGTAGCCCTTTTCACCGGTGCAGCCGTCAACGGGGCATTTGCCGATTACCTGTCTGCCGTTGAGAAAGCAGCCTGCCTTAACATCATAGAACTGCTTGGTGCTGATTCTGCGCAGGTGGCCGTTTTCGTACAGTCGGCGGATAAACTTGTCCGAAACCTCATCGTGAATTTCTGCGGTTCTTCCCAGACCCGACGCGCCGAAAATATCAAGGCTGATAAGGTAGTTGTCCAGCGCTTCCTTCTGCGCCTTGTGGTTGTACATTACAAAGTCCTGAATAGTACCCGTGAAGCCGTTTTCCTCGCACAGCCTGCGATAGCTTTCGGCAATGGGCGAGCCGTAGCAGTCCGTGCCTGACACGAAAATTACGTTATCCTCGCCGATTCTGTCGCGCAGAAAACGCGCGTACACATCCGCGAAAACAAACACGCCGCCGATGTGTCCGAAATGCAGCTTTTTGTTGCCGTAGGGCATTCCGCCCGTTATTATCGCGCGCTTCGGGAACTCCGGCCGCGGTATTTCTCTCTTGAAATTTTCCTTTTTCTCGTCGCTCATTTTT
>JBJESB010000139.1:0-2022 GCA_051882575.1 Oscillospiraceae bacterium | reverse complement strand
TGAGATAGGCGCACACTCTGGACGGCTTTATATCGTGCGGCGGGACAACAAATTTTGAATTCGGTTTCGTAACACGGTTCAAGTTCTTCCGCACGAAGGTTTCCGGTTGTACAAGATATACGCCGTGGAGTACACGGTTGGCGATAAAGTCGAGTGCGTCATCACGGCTGCAACCGAGGGTGTCCGCCACAAGGTCGGCGGGAAAACCTTTTGCACCATCGGAATGGCGATACCAGTTGTTTTTTTCGGGGAAAATGTAAAGACCGCCGCTGTCCTTGATATGTACTGCTTTTGCATTGCTGCGCTTGCTCTCGTCAATAACCAGTCCCAGCGCCTCTGCGACAAGCAGGCAGCTTGCATTGGTTATCTTAAAGTAATCATCTCTCGTATATCTTCCCATTGTGTACCTCACTTTCATTCGGAGAAATGTCCCTCTGCTACCCGTTTTTCATAGGAGTATCTGATACCGGAAAGAACAAAGCAAACACATGGAAGTGCGCAGCCATTCCCCCAAATCATGTATTCTGCCGCATCGGGGTGCGGTGAGCTTAACCACTTTGCTATCTGTTTGCGCGTCTTTTCTTTTTTCAGCCCTTTTATCTTTCCATACTCGCTGAAAACCTTGCTCCAATAATCAATATCTGCCTCGGTAGGGTTTGCTATTTCAACGTCGCGACACCAACAATCGGGAAAACCCTGCAAGCGGGCACACTCGGTTGGCGTGAGATACCTTACGGCTATTCTGCCCTCGCATTCCTTATTAACGATAGGAGCAGACTTGTAATCGGACGCTGCAAGCGTTCCTGCAAGCTCTTTGTCGGCGGTGCGATAGGAACGGCTGGCACAATAAGAGGGGACGATAATTGCGTTCTGCTTTCCTGGGCTGCCTCCGTTCACGAGAGTGTTGGATATTCCGTCGGAGCGCAGGCAGACTCCGTGAGCCTGCATATATGGGTAAAAGTTGCACGGTTCCGGTGCGAATAAGGTCTGATCCACATTTGTGGAAAGAGTCGCTGACAGATTATCCTGTAACAATGCACCCTTGCCGCCGCCTTCTGCTCCGCAGCGTATTTTCAAGGTTTTCGGGGTTTCCACTACAAACGGACAGTTATTGCCGCCCATACCGTAGGTTGCGGATACTGCGTTAGCTGTTTCAAGCGGTCCGGTGTAACGACAGGTCTGACTATGATTGTCAAAACACTTTAGGTCAACCCTGCCTGTTTTTTCAGAGCTTCCAGCAGAACAGAGGGTAAACCCTTTCCGCGCTTCATAGAACGCTTGATTATACCCAGACACGCTTTCGGACTCAAATAGTATTTTGCCGGCACTTTCTCCTCCAAAATCTGCGACAAGGTAGATTCGACGACGACGCTGGGCGACTCCCCAGTATTGTGCGTTAAGCAATCGCCAGGCGACAGAATAATTATCTCCCACGATTTCTCCGCTGCCGAGCCACTTGTTGTTTTTCGGCATAGGTATTGATACCTCATCGGTTTCTTTGATGGAGCAGATTGCTGTGAGGACGGAACAGAAATCCTTTCCTCGGTTGCTGCTGAAAGCTCCTGCGACGTTTTCCCAGACGATATATCTCGGATATTTGCCATGCGTTGCACACCTCATTTCCTTTATCACACGGATTGCCTCAAAAAACAAGTTAGAGCGCGAACCGTCAAGACCGGCTCTTTTCCCAGCTATTGACATATCTTGGCAGGGTGAGCCAAATGTGATTATATCCACGGGCGGTATTTCCGCTCCGTTCATGCTGCAAATGTTACCGAGGTGCTGCACCTCCGGCATTCGCGTTTTAGTAACAAGTATCGGAAATGGTTCTACCTCCGATGCCCATATAGGCTTTATCCCGACAAGCATACCGCCAAACGGAAAGCTGCCGCTTCCGTCAAACAGGCTGCCTAGCGTAAGTTGTTCGTTCATATCCTTTCCTTTCTTTCAGAGAAATGTCCCTCTGCTACCCATTTCTCACGCAGGAGCGGTGGTTATCACGGAGAAATGTCCATCTGCTAC
>JBJESB010000138.1:0-2034 GCA_051882575.1 Oscillospiraceae bacterium | reverse complement strand
GTAAGGATGATACCAAGCGAAAGTCCGGGCGTGGTGTAGGTAAATTCAATCTCCTTAACGCCTGCGCCGACACGGATTCCCATAAAGCCGCCGTTCACTTTCTCAATCTCGACAGGCTCGCCGCTTACCTTTGCGCTCCAGCCGCTGTCATACGGCACGGAAAAAGCAACCAGACGCTCGCGGTCATAATTCGTCATTGCAGTAAAGCCGCTGTTGTTAACGCTGAATTGAATCACTGCAAGCTCGTTTCGCTCGGCTACCTCTGTCTTGAATCGGTCAAAGGTCAGCGTTGAGTCGCGGACCTCCTCGGGTTTTACGGGAGTCAGCAAATCCGAGAATTTCTCTGCCTGCTCGTCGGTCAGCGCAACAGAGCCAATCATCAGCAATTCGCCCTGCGACGCTTTCTTTACGTCGTCTGTGAGAACATACTCGTCGTACGCCGTACCCATGGGCATGACATATTCATTCTCGTAAATCTCATAGCCGTTTTCCGCTTTCAAAAAGCTGAATGTGCGCAGGTCCTCAAGCACGCCCTCGCGCTTTACTTCGAGGTAATCCTTTGGCAGAATCAGATACTTTACCCTCGTGAGAGAACGCAGCGCGTAATGCGTGGTTTCGGGCTTGGAATTAACCGTGCGCTCGATATCCAGCAAATCGTACAGCTCAAACGTGGAGCTGGGAATAATGCTGGTGAAGCTCTGAAGGGAGCTCATATTCCACAGCATGTTTACGTTGTTCATCTCGTCGGGGGCTTCTATGCGGTAGAACTCAATGTCGTCAATGTCGATTTTCGCGGTGAGGCTCTTGTTGTACGAGCCGATATACGGTCCCAGAATCCTGCCGTAAGCCACAAAATAGTAGCCCAGCATCATGCTGCAGATTATCGTCACCGTAAGAATGCGCTCGCGGAAAACCGACGATAATACCTTTTTGCGGTGATGTATCACTACCCCGAGTATTACCAGCATCCCCGCGCACAAAGCGATATTGATTAACACAGCGGGGTTAAAGTCGTTCAGTATGCGCGGCACGATATCCTTTACCTTTTCGGTAACGCCGTCGTCATTTTTAATCTCTGTCGTGCGGGTCATCGGGAATAACAGCACAAGCGCCGTCATAAGTCCGCTGACAATACAGCAAGCCTTCCAGCCGAATTTAAGGTCAATCTCATTGTGCTCAAGCGTGTAGACCGTTGCAAGGCAGCAGATAAGCTCCGGCATATAAAACCAGCGTGTGTAGAAGTTATTGTTGAACAGCACAAACGCCGCGTTAAGCCCCGGCACAAGCGACATCACAAGGCAAATCGGCAGCAGAACACGCGCCCAGTGCTTTTTCGCATCCTTTACAAACGCAATCACGCCCGCCATTGAAAACAGCGGCAGGTACAGCGCAACGCTTGACCACTTGGCGTTTGCCTCGGTGAACATATTCGTGCGCGCGGGTATCTCCGGCGGGAAGAACATTCCCTCCAGTATCAGTCCGTAGCGCGACTGATTGCCGTAAAACAGAAAGTTCCAGCCGTTAAGAATCTGCGTGGAGCGCGGAACGTCCAGCACCTGATATATCGACGGCACGAACAGTATTCCCGCAAGCATTACGCCCAGAATACTCTCGCCCGCAAGGCAGAAGAAATCCCGCACGTTTATTCTGAATTCCCTGCTCATGCAAAGCCTTACGATAAAGTAAAGCACAAGGAAAATACACTCGCCTATAAAGAAGAAATAGTTCACCAGCGCATTGATTGCAACCGCAACCGCGAACGCTCCGCGGCGTTTGTTTACCACAGCCTCCTCCAGACCAATCAGCAAAAGCGGAAAGAATACTATCGCCTCGTGGAAATGATTGAAGAAGATATTGTACAGTGAAAAGCCCGAAAAAGCGTACAGTATTCCGCCGATAAGCGCGTTGTCGGGATTGGTGACAAAACGCCTGATATAAATGAACGCAAACAGCGAGCACAGCGCAATTTTCAGCGCAAGCAGCGGCGCCATAAGATACTGCGAAATACTAACGGGGAACAGCGCCGCCAGCCAG
>JBJESB010000137.1:0-77157 GCA_051882575.1 Oscillospiraceae bacterium | reverse complement strand
CTGACAGACTTGAAATGAACAAGTACTGCAGATTCTGCAAGAAGCATACTCTTCATAAGGAAACCAAGTAATCGGGAGGTCTTAAAATGGCAAACGAAAAGAAAAACGTTAGCGCAGACATTTCCGAGGACAAGGCAAAGGTGGAAAAGATGTCCAAGGCAGCAAAGGATGATAAAAAATCCGCTAAAAGGGCTGACAAGGGCAAGAACGGCTCCAAGAAGCCCAAGAAATCAATTGTAAAGTACTTCAAGGATGCGAAATCCGAGTTCAAGAAGGTAGTCTGGCCCACACCCAAGAGCACAACAACCAACACGATTGTCGTAATTGCTGTGTGCCTTGTTGCTGCGGCGTTTATCTTCGGAATTGATTCGCTGTTCGGACTTTTGAACAAACTGATTCTGGGCTGATAAATTCAGGGGGGTTAATATGGCTGACCAGGAAGCAAAATGGTATATTGTCCACACATATTCGGGCTATGAGAATAAGGTAGCGGCTGACATAATGAAGCTGGTTGAGAACAGAAATCTTCAGAATCTTATCGAGGATGTGTATGTTCCCACAATACAGGTTCCCAAGCTTGATAAGGAAGGCAAGCAGGTAGTTGATAAAGAGGGCAATCCTCAGATGATAGACGAGAAGGTTTACCCCAGCTACGTCTTTGTCAAGATGATTCACACTGACGAATCATGGTTCATCTGCCGCAATACCAGAGGCGTAACAGGATTTGTAAGCGCCAACCCGCAGAAGCCAATCCCGCTGAGTGAAGAAGAGGTGCAGAACCTCGGCATTGTATCAAGGGGTATCAGCTTATCCTTTGAGGTCGGCGATACGGTTGAGATTAAGTCCGGTCCGTTTGAGGGCGAAAGCGGCACTGTTAAGGCAATAGACTACGAGAGCAAAACGCTGCGCGTAGACCTGTTCTACCTTGGCAGAATAATGCCCACAGAGTTTAATCTTGAAGAAACCGCTATCGGTAAAATTTAACTTCTGAATATTTATGGAGGTAGAATAACATGGCACAGAAAGTAACAGGCTTTATTAAATTACAGATTCCTGCCGGCAAGGCAACACCTGCTCCCCCTGTAGGTCCCGCACTCGGTCAGCACGGTGTAAATATCATGGCATTTACAAAGGAGTTCAACGAGCGTACAAAGGATAAGGCAGGTCTGATTATCCCTGTTGTTATCACAGTTTACGCTGACAGAAGCTTCTCTTTCATTACAAAGACTCCCCCTGCAAGCGTACTTATCAAGAAGGCTTGCAAGATTGAGAGCGGTTCCGGCGTACCGAACAAGACAAAGGTTGCAAAGATTACAAAGGCACAGGTAAGAGAAATCGCTGAAACCAAGATGCCCGACCTTAACGCTGCAACAATCGAAACAGCAATGTCTATGATTGCAGGTACAGCACGCTCTATGGGCGTAGAGGTAGTTGACTGATAGCTGCCCATATTAACACAGTAACAATAATTTGGTGGGAGGATTCAATCCGTTTGACCACAAGGAGGATAATATAATGAAACACGGTAAGAAGTATATCGCAAGTTCCAAGCTCGTTGATTCTACCAAGGTTTATGAGTCCGTTGAGGCACTCGGTCTGGTTTGCCAGACAGCAACCGCAAAGTTTGATGAAACAGTAGAGCTTCACATTCGTCTGGGTGTTGACTCCCGCCACGCTGACCAGCAGGTTCGCGGCGCTGTTGTTCTTCCCAACGGTACAGGTAAGACAATCAGAACACTGGTATTCTGCAAGCCCGAGAAGGAAGCTGACGCAAAGGCTGCAGGTGCAGATTACATCGCTGATGACAGCACAATCGCAAAGATTAACGGCGGCTGGATGGATTTCGAGGTTGTAATTGCAACTCCCGACATGATGGGCGTTGTTGGTCGTCTCGGTAAGGTTCTCGGTCCGCGCGGTCTGATGCCTAACCCCAAGGCAGGTACTGTTACACCCGACGTTGCCAAGGCTGTTACAGAGGCAAAGGCAGGTAAGATTGAGTACCGTCTTGACAAGGCAAACATCATTCACTGCCCGATTGGCAAGGCATCCTTTGGCGCAGAAAAGCTCGAGGAGAACTTCAATGCGCTGATGGAAGCAGTTGCAAAGGCAAAGCCCGCTGCTGCAAAGGGTCAGTATTTCAAGAGCTGCACAGTTTCCTCTACAATGGGACCCGGCGTAAAGGTAAACACAACCAGATTCGGCGTATAATTTTTTCGGAATCATACTAAATCGACCGCCTCTTTTGGGGGCGGTCTTTAGTTTTCAGAATTGCAAACTGTATCAAAATCGGGATAAATGCACGAAAATAGTTATGCCGTGAAAAAATTTCAGCAAATATTCACTTAAATAGTTTGCATTTTAACAAAAAGTGTGCTATAATAGTTATCGTGTAGGAACAGCAGATGATGCCGATATTTTGGCGAATACATATATACTCTGCTGAAAATACTAATCAGAGGTATTACCCGGAAAGGCGGATTAAATGCAGTCAAATAAGTTTAAGGGCATAATAATTTATCTTGTAATCATTTTCGTGCTGATATTCGGACTTGTGTCTATATTAAATATCGCAAATTCGGCGGCAAGACCGTCAACTTCTTACTCCGAGGTCATCGCGGAATTTGACGCACTGAACGTTTCGGAGTTCAAGCTTGACCTTGGCAGCGGTACGCTGAATTACAAGACCAAGAGCGGCGAAAGCAAAACGTATTCCGTGCCGAATGTGAGCATATTTATCAGCGATATAAATTCGGGCTACACCGAGGACGGCAAGCCTGCGACCTATCGCGTACGCTATAATGAGCAGAATGATGTCAAGCTGGTGGAGGATTACATTCCTATCTCGGACAATACGTTCCTGACCAGCATTCTGCCGTACCTGCTGCTGGTAGGTCTGATGATTGTTTTCACGATTGTAATCATGCGCCAGAGCGGTGGCGGCGGCAAGATGTCGCAGTTTTCGCGCGCGAATGTGCGTCAGCAGTCGGGCAAGAAGGTGCTGTTTACCGACGTTGCGGGCGCAGACGAGGAGAAACAGGAGCTTGAGGAGATTGTCGATTACCTCAAAAATCCCGCAAAGTACCGCGATATCGGCGCAAGAGTGCCGCGCGGCGTGCTGCTTGTAGGACCTCCCGGAACAGGTAAGACGCTGCTTGCCAAGGCAGTTGCGGGCGAGGCGAACGTGCCGTTCTTCTCGATAAGCGGTTCGGATTTCGTCGAGATGTTCGTCGGCGTCGGCGCATCGCGTGTGCGTGATTTGTTCGACCAGGCAAAGAAGCACACCCCCTCCATCATCTTTATTGATGAGATTGACGCAGTCGGCAGACAGCGCGGCGCAGGTTTGGGCGGCGGTCACGACGAGCGCGAGCAGACGCTTAACCAGCTGTTGGTTGAGATGGATGGATTTACCGAGAATGAGAATATCATTGTAATTGCGGCAACCAACCGCCGCGATATACTTGACCCCGCGCTGCTCCGCCCGGGAAGATTCGACAGACAGGTAGTTGTAAATTACCCCGATATCAAGGGCAGAGAGGAAATCCTGAAGGTACACACGCGCAACAAGAATGTAGGTCCCGATGTTGACCTTAAAACCATTGCGGCAACTACGGCAGGCTTTACGGGCGCAGACCTTGAGAATCTTGTAAACGAGGCGGCTCTGCTTGCGGCAAGAGAGAACCGCAAGGCGTTCACGCGCAAGGATATCGAGGAGGCTACAATTAAGGTTGTAGCGGGTCCCGAGAAGAAATCCAAGGTAGTAAGCGAGGAAGAAAAGCGTCTTACAGCGTACCACGAGGCGGGTCACGCAATCACAACCTACTTTTTGCCGACGCAGGATAAGGTGCATCAGGTTTCGATTATTCCGCGCGGCATGGCGGGCGGATTTACAATGCACGTTCCCGAGAAGGATAAGAGCTTTATAAGCAAGCGCTACATGGAGGAGGAAATTATTGTTCTGCTTGGCGGACGTGTGGCTGAAAAGCTGATTCTTGACGACATTTCCACGGGCGCATCCAACGATATTGAGCGCGCGACCTCTGTTGCAAGAAACATGGTAACCCGCTACGGCTTCTCGGAAAAGCTCGGACCGATTCTGTACGGTCACGAGAATCAGGAGGTATTTCTTGGCAGAGATTACTCGCAGGGCAGAAATTACTCCGAATCGGTTGCAGCTGAAATCGACGCTGAAATCCGTGAGATTGTAGAAACCGGATACAGAAAGGCAGAGGAGATACTTACCCGGCACGGCGATTTGCTGGAGCTTACAGCGCAGTATCTTATCCGCCACGAAAAAATCGACGGACCGAATTTCTACAAGCTGCTTGCAGGCGAGATAGACGTTGACGGCAATCCTGTGGTGAAGGATGTTATTGACATTCCCGAAACCGATGCGGAGACTGCTGACAGCAGCGAATCCACCCCCGAAGAATAAATCAAAGCCGCCGCGCAGATTGTTCGGCGGCTTGATAGTAGGGCAAAATACAACAATTGGAAGTGACAGAATGGCTCTGGAGTATATCGACGAGGCTCCGACTTTGGAAGAATACAAGGAAATGCGCAGGCTGGTAAATTTTATGGTTTTGTCGGACAGAATAGCCGCCAATGCGCTTAACAATGCGTTTCATATAACCTCGGTGCGCGACGGCGGCAGGTGCGTGGGAATGATTCGTGTGCTGTCTGACGGCAGCTACGCGAATTTTATCACCGACGTAATCGTAATCCCCGAGTATCAGCACCGAGGAATAGGCACCCAGCTTATGCACAGAACCATGGAGTTTATGCGCTCCACGCTGTGCGAGGGCGAAAAAATCGCGCTGTATCTGATGTCGGCTTCGGGCAGGGAAACGTTTTATCGGCAGTTTGGCTTCCGCGACAGACCAAACGAACAGCTTGGCGCGGGAATGAGTCAGTGGCTGGAAAAATAAAATTGATTGATATAATTGACAAATTATTTTATTTGTGATATAATAATTTTGGTTAATCAATACTATGCAGCTTTATGCTGCAAATACTATCAGTGAGGTAATTATTATGGAAAGATTTTGCTCAAAATGCGGAACGCTGGTAAGCGGCGACGCAGGCTTCTGCCCGCAGTGCGGCGCACCTATGGAATCTGCCGTTGATATCGGCGGTCCCGTTAATCTCAACAAAACAACAAGCTCCATGCCTTCTGCAAGCGCGCCTGTTCAGAGCGCACCCGCTCCTACATATCAGCAGGCTCCTTACCAGCAGCCCGCTGCAAGCTATCCTCAGTATTCAAGCACACCCGCTGTGAACAATGAGGTTATGACTGTGGGTCAGTGGGTAGGTACGATTATTCTGTCAAGCCTCGGTATTATCGGACTTATACTGCTGTTTGTCTGGGGCTTCAGCAATGATACTCCCATCAACAAGAAGAACTACGCAAGAGCTATGCTTATTATGTGGGCTATTGCGGTCGGCGTATATGTTCTGTTCTTCATCATTATGCTTGCGCTCGGTATTGGTATGAGCGACGCATTTGGCAGATACTGATTTAAGATAAGGTGAAACGGATTGAACAAGGCGGTCATTATAACGGGACATTACGGCTCGGGTAAAACCAATATTGCGGTGGAGCTTGCGCTGGAATACGCGCGGGCAGGTGAGCGTGTGTGCGTTGTTGACCTCGACATTGTCAATCCGTATTTCCGTACTGCGGATTTTTCGCAGCTTTTTGCAGAGCATGGAATTGACCTTGCCGCGCCGAAATACGCCAACACAAACCTTGATATTCCCGCGCTGGGCTTTGATATGTATGCATTGCTTACGGGCTACGACAGGGTAGTGGTGGATGTAGGCGGCGACGACGCGGGCGCAGTAGCGTTGGGGCAGTATGCTCAGACGCTGAAGAATTTCGGTTATGATATGCTGTATGTGGTTAACAGGTATCGGCTGCTGACTCGCAGCGCAGCACAGGCGGTAGAGCTTCTGCGGGATATTGAGCGGGTTTCGCAGCTGGAGGTCACAGGGGTTATCAATAACTCGAATTTAGGTCGGGAAACTACCGCAGAGGATGTTCTGGGTTCGGTGGCATACGCAGAAGAATGCGCCGCGGAGCTTGGCGTTCCGCTCGTATTCACGGCGGCGGAGCGTTCGCTCGGAATATCCGGCTGCAGAGCGGTTGATGTATATGTTCGGCCGTTCTGGGAAGAATGATTGCATCCAGCGCCCGAGGTTTCGACTTCGGGTGCTATGTAATATAGCGGTTTTTACAGAATATTCTAAAAATCCGCAAATAAAGAGCAGAGTAGACTCTGCCGAAAGGGAGCATGAAAATGCAGAAAATGTATGTAGATTTTGATATCTGCAAGGGCTGTGGTCTGTGCGCAACTGCGTGTCCCAAGAAAATAGTGGAGCTGCAGCATGACAAGCTTAACAAAAAGGGCTACTATACCGCCGTCTGCACAGATAATGACGCTTGTATCGCCTGTGCGCTGTGCGCAATGATGTGTCCCGACTGCGCAATAACAATCGTGAGCGGAGGTGGGGAAAAATGAGCGAAAGAAGCCTGATGAAAGGAAATGAGGCTCTTGCGGAAGCCGCAATCAGAGCGGGCTGCAAGTGCTTTTTCGGATATCCTATCACGCCGCAGACAGAAATTTCGGCGTATATGGCAAAGCGTATGCCAAAGGTAGGCGGCGTGTTTTTGCAGGCGGAATCCGAGGTTGCGGCAATTAACATGGTTTACGGCTGCGCAAGCTCGGGCATTCGCTGCATGACCTCCAGCTCGTCGCCCGGAATTTCGCTTAAAACAGAGGGTATCAGCTATCTGGCGGGCTCTGATTTGCCGTGTGTAATCATAAACGTAATGCGCGGCGGTCCGGGTCTTGGCGGCATTCAGCCCTCGCAGAGCGACTACTGGCAGGCTACCAGAGCGCTGGGTCACGGCGATTTTCAGGTGCTGGTGTTTGCGCCCGCAAGCGTGCAGGAGATGGCAGATACAGTAACCACAGCGTTCGACCTTGCCGATAAGTACAGAATGCCCGCGCTGATTCTCGCAGACGGTCTGCTGGGGCAGATGATGGAGCCGGTGTGCTTTGAGGAAAAAGAAATCGTGATGAGCGACGCTTCGGGTAAGCCGTGGGCTGCAAACGGTCACGGAAACAAGCGTAAGCACAACATAATCAATTCTCTGTACTTACAGGCAGACGAGCTTGAGCAGTACAATATCGAGCGTTTCAAGCGCTACGAAACGGTCAAGGCGGAATGCTCCGACGCCGAGAGCTATCTCACCGAGGACGCACAGATTGTTATCACAGCCTACGGCTCAACGGCAAGGCTTGCAAAATCTGCTGTTGACAGCGCAAGAAAGCTGGGAATCAAAGCAGGTCTGTTCCGACCGAAAACGCTCTGGCCGTTCCCGGTACAGCAGATTAACGAGGCGTGTGCGAATGCAAGGCAGGTTCTTTGCGTTGAGATGTCCATGGGTCAGATGATAGACGATGTTAAGCTGGCGCTGGAATGCCGTCTGCCCGTTGCATTTTTCGGGCGCACGGGCGGTGTGATTCCAAAGCCCTCGGAGATTCTTGAGCAGATTAAACAGCTTGCGGCGAAAGGAGATGAGTGTAATGCCTGATTTCAAAAAGCCACACGCGCTGACGGATGTCCCGCTGCATTATTGCCCGGGCTGCACTCATGGCATTGTACACAGACTTGTTGCTGAGGTCATTGACGAGATGGGCATAGAGGGCGACACAATCGGTATCTGCCCCGTCGGCTGTTCGGTAATGGCGTACGATTACTTCGCCTGCGATATGATTGAGGCGGCTCACGGCCGCGCACCCGCCGTTGCAACGGGCGTTAAGCGCGCGAATCCCGATAAGTTTGTATTCACCTATCAGGGCGACGGCGACCTTGCGGCAATCGGTACAGCCGAAACGGTTCACGCGGCAACACGCGGCGAGAACATCACGATTATTTTCATCAACAACACCACCTACGGCATGACAGGCGGTCAGATGGCGCCTACAACGCTGCCCGGACAGGTTACTCAAACAACGCCTTATGGCAGAGATGTAAACACCGCAGGCTTCCCCGTAAGAGTGTGCGAGATGGTTGCTACGCTTAGCGGTACTGCTTATGCAGAGCGCGTAACGGTAACAGACCCTGCAAACATCCGCAAGGCAAAGGCGGCAATTCGCAAGGGCTTTGAGTTCCAGAAGAACAAGCAGGGCTTCAGTCTGATAGAGGTGCTTTCCACCTGCCCGACAAACTGGGGCAAATCACCCGTAGAGTCGCTTGAGTGGCTTAAGGAAAACATGATACCCTACTATCCTCTGGGAGTATATAAGGAGGGCGCGGTGAGATGAACATGGAAATAATTCTTGCAGGCTTCGGCGGGCAGGGAATACTGTTTGCGGGAAAACTGCTGGCTTACATCGGTCTGCTTGACGGCAAGGAGGTTTCGTGGCTGCCGTCATACGGTCCCGAAATGCGCGGCGGCACGGCAAACTGCTCTGTGTGCATCAGCGACGAGCCTGTCGGCTCACCGCTGGTGGTTGAGCCTGATGTGCTGATTGCAATGAACGGTCCGAGCTACGATAAGTTTATCGGCAGCGTTAAGTCGGGCGGAATCGCAATTATCGACAGCACACTCATTTCGGAGAAATCCGAGCGCGACGATATAAGCTGCTTTTATGTGCCCTCAACCGAAATGGCTGCGCAGCATGAAATGAAGGGCATGGCGAATATTATTCTTGCAGGCAAGCTTATCAAGGAAACCGGTCTTGCCTCCGCCGAGATAATCAAGGCGGCGCTGGGCAAGATTATTCCGCCGAAAAAGGCAGCGCTGATTGATGTGAACCTCAACGCATTGCAGCTGGGTATGGAATTTTAAATAAATTCCGAAAAGTACTTGACAAATCTGCGGAATGGTAATATAATGTTATAGAAGCAAAGCTTCAGAATATTTTAATTATCTGTTTCAGGGCGGAGTGCAATTCTCCACCGGTGGTAAAGTCCACGAGCCTTTCGGGGTTGAATCGGTGAAATTCCGATACCGACGGTATAGTCCGGATGAAAGAATCAGAACAAGTATGCTTTTTCGTCATATTTGCGCCCCTGTGTATGATACACGGGGGCTTTCTGTTTCTCCTGCTACCCTAAAACAAAGGAGGACATTATGAACACAAACACAACAGCAAAACCTGCAAAGAAATCAATGATTGATGTGCGAAAGCTGGTATTCACCGCACTGTTGAGCGCAGTTTCGGTGGTGCTGATGAAGTATCTCGGCTTTCATCTGCCGTTCATTCCTGCGTTTCTCACATTCGATTTCTCCGACATCCCCGCAGTGCTTGCGGCGCTTACAATGGGTCCGGTTTCGGGCGTTGCGGTATGCCTTATCAAGAATCTCGGCGGATTTCTGCTGGCAGGCTCTATGACGGGCGGCGTGGGCGAGATTTCTAACTTTATTCTCGGTGTGATGCTGGTGGTGCCCGCGGGAATCATTTCGCACAAAACCCACAGCTTTAAGGGCGTGATTATTTCCTGCGTTGCGGGCGCTTTCGCAATGGCTCTGGGCAGTATTGTCACGAACTACTTCTTTGTTTACCCGCTGTACACGGTGGTTATGCCTATGGAGGTAATTATCGGTATGTATCAGGCAATCAACCCGAATGTAAGCTCGCTTATTGAGTGTCTGCTGATGTTCAATCTTCCTTTCACGCTGGCAAAGGGACTTATTGCAGTTGCGGTTTCAATCCCGCTGTACAAAAAGCTCCGCCCGATATTCAACAGCACTTACAGAAATTCAGGCAAGACAGGTTTATAATGTGTATCCCCGCTGCAGCGTTCAGCGGGGATTTTTTATGCAAAAATTCTTAAAAATGCTGTAAAGTGGTTGATTTTGGTGTGGGAAATGTGTATAATTATAAAGTAATATATGTTGCCGACAGACATTTTACCAAGCATTTCAGCAATACATTCACAAAGAAAGGATTCATAAAATGCAGGACACCACAGAAAATCAGCAGCTAATAGAAAAGCTGGGCAGAGAAATTTCAAAGGTCATCAGAGGCAAGGATGACGTAATCAGGATGATACTTGTTGCGCTTCTGGCGGAGGGTCATGTGCTGCTGGAGGACGTTCCGGGCGTTGGCAAGACCACGCTTGCAATGGCGCTGGGAAAAGCTACGGGGCTTTCGTTCAGGCGCGCGCAGTTTACGCCCGACGTAATGGCTTCGGATATAACGGGATTCACCATGTTCAACAAGCAGAAAAACAGCTTTGAGTACCGCGAGGGTCTGGTAATGACTAACATTCTGCTTGCAGATGAGATTAACCGAACCTCGCCGAAAACGCAGTCCGCGCTGCTGGAGGCAATGGAGGAAAAGCGCGTTACGGTTGACGGTACAGTGTATGAGCTGCCCTCACCGTTTATGGTAATTGCAACGCAGAACTCACAGGGCTATGTTGGTACGTTTCCGCTGCCCGAGGCACAGCTTGACCGATTCCAGATGAAAATCAGCATGGGCTACCCCACGCCCGAGGAGGAAGCAGAGATTCTGCTTGACCGTCTGGGGCGCAATCCTGTTGCGGATGTAATGCCTGTAATGACTGCAGGTCAGCTTGCCGAGTGTATCGAGGATGTAAAAAACGTTACATTTTCGGAGAGCCTGTGCAGATATATCGCGGAGCTTTCTGCGGCAACCCGCAGCCACCCCGCGGTTGAGCTTGGCGCAAGCCCCAGAGCGTCGCTTGCCGTAATGCAGGCAAGCCGCGCCTATGCGTATATTAACGGCAGGGATTATGTCATCCCCGAGGACATTGTAAGAATGCTGCTGCCCGTGCTTTCGCACAGAATTGTGCTGCGGCAGGAAACAAGGATTAAAAAGCAGGATATCGTATCGGTGCTTCAGGATGTGGTAACGTCTGTAACACCGCCCGTAAGGAAGCGCTGAGAGGTCTGCCCATGCGCAAAAACAGAATTCTGTACATTTTGGCGATTATAATATTTCTGGGCTTTTCCATGGCGTATAAAAGCAGGCTTACCACGGTGCTGCTGATTGTTGCGCTGTGTTATCCGCTGCTTGCATTGATTACCTCGGCGATTGCGCTGATTTTTGCCGACGCAGAGTTTGAAGAACCGCGAACCGTTCACGAAAAGGCAGAGCCTTTTGAGCTGTGTATGTTTGTCAGGAATCGCTCGGTTTTCTGCTTTGCACCCGCAGAGCTGGTCTGCATTCTGCCGGACAGAGAATCGGGCGTGATGATGGGAAAGCGCGTGTACGCCGCTGTGCCGCCTTTTGGCAGATGCAAGGTTATGGTTGGCTGTATGCACCGCTTTCGGGGCTCGTTCAGCGCAGAAATCAACCATATTGCGGTTTATGACCCGCTGCGTATTATCAGACTTTCAAAAAAGCTGCACCGCGAAAGTACGCTGATATTTCTGCCGCGCAGAATACCCTACGGCGAGCTTGACGCAATCGCCGAAAGCAGGCAGAATACCGCCTCGGCAGCAAAATTCCGCGGCGACCGCGACGAGTTTTCGCACGTTCGCGAGTATCGCATGGGGGATTTGATACAGCTGATTCACTGGAAGCTTACCGCAAAGCAGGATGATTTGATGATGAAGCAGTTTGACGAATCCGCCGACCGCCGCGTTGTGATACTGTGCGACTTTGATTTTGAAGCGGATTCACCTGCAATGCGGCAGGCAGACGCTATTATCGAGGCGTCGATTTCGTTTGCGATGTCATGCGTTGACAGCAATATTGAAGCGCTGGTGGATTTCGGCTCACCGGATGTTTCAATGATATCCGAGATAAACGACAAGCGCAGCTTTGAGCGGTTTTATCAGCTGATGTCGGTAATTCCCTCGCGGCAGAACAGCCCGAATGTGATTTCGCTGATAAAGAAATACGAAAACCGTCAGAATTCCGCAATGATAATCATAACCTGTACGCTTACCGAAGAACTGATACAGTATGCGGATATGCTGGCGCAGAGCTATGGCGGAACGGTTGCGCTGATTTACATTTATTTCGGTGCCGAGCCCGAGCTTGCCGCACAGGCGCAGGAGTGCTCGTTTGCGTTTATGAGCCTTTGCGGTGATGACGATATCTTCGGTGATACAGAGGATATGCTGAATGCGCAGCAGCAGGAGAAATTCACTTGAATACGGTTTTCCGCGCTTGCAACGGCGCGGATGTCGTGGATTGGCTCACTGCACGGCGGCAATATGTCCATAAACTACACATAGTCCAACTATATGGTGGCTGATGTGATAATGGAATCTGCGCCAACCTGTTAGATGGATAGGCGCTGTTTTCAGTAATTATGGGAGGATATATGAAACTTGAAAGAATCACGGCAGCGATTATCGGTATTTCCATGCTGCTGACTGCAACCGCCTGCTCGTTCATTTCCGAATACGAGGATAACGATTCGGACAGCAGCTCGGCGGTATCAGCTGCTAATACTACCTCGGTGGATTCCGGCGAGGGCGGCGCAGCAGCAGGCAGCGACCGCGGCGAATTTACAAGCGGCGCTACAAGACTTAGTGTAAGCAACGGAAGTATCGGCATCACCCGACGTACGCTTGATAATGTTCAGCCCATGGGCGAGGATAACTGGACTATCATGCTGTATATGTGCGGCACAGACCTTGAATCCGATTACGGAGCGGCAACCTCGGACTTGTACGAGGCAATCAGCGCGCAGTACGACGAGAATGTACGGCTGGTTGTTCAGACGGGCGGTACAAATACATGGCAGTTTGGCATTGACTCGGAGCATCTTTACCGCTTTGAGAACACAGACGGCGATTTGAACCTTGTTGAAGAATTGCCGTTAGCGCCTATGGGCGACCCCGATACGCTCACGGACTTTGTAACGTGGGGCGTTGAGAATTACCCCGCAGAGCACATGGCACTTGTATTCTGGGACCACGGCGGCGGAAGCATAGCGGGCGTATGCGTTGACGAGCTGTTTGACTATGACACGCTCTCGCTGTCTGAAATTAACTATGCGCTTAATTCCGCAATGGATTCAATGACGGACAAGTTTGAGTTTATCGGCTTTGACGCCTGCCTTATGAGCACCTTTGAGAATGCAAACATCCTTGCTCCGTACGCGAGATATATGTTTGCTTCCGAGGAAACCGAGCCGGGCGGCGGCTGGAACTACACCGATATTATGAGCTTCCTTGCGCAGAACAACGACGCAACCGGCGCGGAGCTTGGCGCATTCCAGTGCGACAGCTACTATCAGCACTGCATTGACAACGGCGACTGGGAGGGCTCGACCTTTGCAATTGTTGACCTTTCCAAGATAGACAGCCTTGTTACAGAATTTGACGCTGCCGCAAAGGAAATCTACGAGCTTGACGCTGTTCCCTCGTTTGCAAGGCTGTTTATGGATGTTGATAACTTCGGCGGAAACAACCGTTCAGAGGGCTATACAAACATGGTTGATATGGGCGGATTCCTCGATGCGGCGGCGCCGTATGCGCCCTCTGCCGCACAAGCGAGAAAAGCGCTGGATGCGGCGGTGATAAGCTGCATAAACGGTCCGCAGCACAGCGGCGCAAGCGGTCTTTCGATGTACTATCCGCTTTCGGTGCAGGGTACGCAGGAGCTTTCGATTTTCACCGATATCTGTACCAGCGCGTATTATCTTGCGTTTGTGGACCAGGTAGCGTACGGTACAACGGGCGGTATGCTCTCCGAGCATGACAGCTCCGGTATTATTGCCGACTGCGATGATATCTGGGCAGAGGGTATTTCGTTCGGTGATGTGGATTACTCTACTAACACCGACGGATTTGAAAACCTTTCGGAAAGCTCATACATCAACCTTGCATACGAGTACTTTGATGAAGAAGGCTACTACACGGTACAGCTTGAGAGCACCGATTATCTTTACACCGCAGCTTGCTCGCTGTTTTTGCAGGTGGATGATACCTGCCTGTTTCTTGGCGAGGATGACGAGGTCAATGTTGATTATGACAACGGCATAATAAAGGATGCGTTTGACGGTTCGTGGGTTACTCTCAACGGCGTTATCATGCCGATTATCTTTGTTGACGGCGACGAAAATTACAGCATTTACACCTGTGAGATAACGCTTAACGGCGAATACACGAATCTTCGTATAGAGTACGACTGGAATGCCGGGAAATGGCAGGTGCTCGGAATCTGGGCAGGTATCGACAGTGACACGGGCATGGCTGCAAGAGACGTGGTCAAGCTGAAAGACGGTGATGTAATCGCGCCTGTATTCAGATATTATGAGGGTGAATACGAAGATTATTTCATAGGCGATGAGTTTGTGGTAAACGGCGAGATTGAGGTATACTACGACTATCTCCCCGCTGCCGATTATCTGTACTCGTTTGCGCTGTACGATGTTTTCGGCAACTGCTACTATACCGATTACATAACTCTCACCGTAGAAGAAGACGGCTCGATAACATATTATGAAGACGAGCTTGAATACGGCTATTACGAATAAGCCTTTATAATACTTATGCCCGAGAGGTTGCTTACTCTCGGGCATTTGTTATGGATTTATGCATTATTTTGTAAGAACGTGCTTGCAGTACTTGCTCTTGCCGCAGTTGGGACATTTCAGCTTTCTTTTGGTAAAGGTATGCGCTCCCATAAAGTAATCCTTCATATCGGGAACAAAGCGCTCCTTGCATTCGGGGCATTCAAACGCGCCGGCTTCTCTGTCCAGCACACACGCAATTGCGATTCCCAGCGCCATTACTATTACGCCTATGCCTATCATAACGCAGCGCAGCCAAATTTCCAGATTAAGCACTCCTGCCAGTACAAACAGAGGTACTGCTGCAATCAGCACCAGCAGCGCAATCATTGCCGACATAATAATTTTCTTTTTGCTCTCTTGAGCTTCCTTAACTAAATTCACCATATTCTCCTCCGCATTCTTCTTGTATTCTGCCTCCTGCAAGCGCTCACCCGTTAACAGCTCGTTTACGGTGATATCCAGCTCGCTGCACAGCGGCAGCAATAACGAAACCTCGGGAAACCCGTTTCCGCGCTCCCACTTTGATACGGTTTTATCGCTTATTCCGAGTTTTTCCGCCAGCTCGCGCTGGGTGTAGCTTTTCTGCTTTCGCTCTTGGGCGATAAACCTACCGATTTTGATTTGGTCCATTTGTTTACCTCCTTTCTTGATGTAATTATATCATTGCGGAAGAAAATTTCACACTCACGCAGCGTAGAATATGGTGATTTTTTCGGAGTCTACGATTAGTAGAGTGACTGTTTATACGGTTTTGGAGAAATTCTTATTCACCGAAAAGCCTGATAAAATTGCCGCACAGAATCGCCTCGCGCTCTGCTTCGGAAAGCGGCAGCCTGTTGAATCGCTCAAGCTCGCCCGCCGCATCCCAGACAGGGTAATCCGTGCCGAACATCACGCGGTCGGTGCCAAGCCTGCGAATCAGCTCTGCGCCGCGCTCGGGAGTCATTGCGTAAAGCGAGCTGGAGCAATCAGCATAGATAAGCCCTTTGCCCGCAAAAAGCGCCTCGGCGCGTTCCCATACTGTCCAGCCCGCAAGGTGCGCGGCAATCACGGTAAGCTTCGGGAATCGCTTAACAACATTCATCAGCCGCTCGGGCGCGGAGTAATCATATCTGCTGTCGCCTATGTGAAACAGTATCGGCAGTCTGCCCTGTGCCGCCTCGTAAATCGGGAAGGCACGCTCGTCGTCAAGGTTGAACTGCTGAAAATCGCTGTGCAGCTTAATACCTTTCAGACCCAGTGAAATAATACGCTCAATCTCGCCGCTGATATCGGGGTAATCGGGGTGGATTGCGCCGAAACCCACCAGCTTGTCCGGATACTGCTTTACGCTTGCGCTGATGAAGTTGTTTATGCTTTGAACCTGCTCGGGTACTGTTGCAACGGATTGCACCAGAAACCTGCCGATGCCTGCTTTTTCGCCCTGTGAAAGCAGGGAAGAGAGCGTCCCGTCGCCCCTTGTCTGCAAGCCGTAAAAGCCGCCGATTCCCTCAACTGCCCGCTCGGCAATTTTGTCGGGAAAAATATGAGCGTGTGCGTCGATAATCAATTTTTGTCTCTCCTTAAAATCCAAAATGAACCGCAAACAGCGCAGCCCATTCTCTGAACAGATTGTTCAGCAGAAAAACCATGGGCGTACGCGCAGAATGGTGCGCCGCGTTTTCAAAGCCGTACCGCGCGGCAAGAATATCAGCTCTGAACTGGTGGAAATCGCTGGTGACTATTGAAAGCTCGCCGCCGGAAACATTCAGCGGTCTGATAAGCTCTGCCGAAAACGCCATATTCTCGTTTGTAGATGCAGACTTGTCCTCGCAGAGGATTCGGCTTTGCTCAATACCGTTTGCCGTGAGATAGCGCTGCATTGCCTCTGCCTCCGAAATACTTTCGCCCTTGCCTTGTCCGCCCGATACCACACAGACCGCCTGCGGATACTCCTCGAGCAGTTCTATTGCCGCGTCAAGCCTTGTGCGAAGCATTGACGAGGGCGTCTCGCCCCTGACCTGACAGCCCAGCACCAACACGCACTTTACATTATCCGAGGGCTTTTCGGTAAAGCAAATCATGTTGACGGAAAAATATGCGAGAAATCCCACAGCGGCAATAATTACCGCGCCAATTACCGATATTGCCGCTTTTCCGGGCTTTAGCTTCCACAGCCGTATTATCAGCCGTTTAAGGGGATTTGCGAAAACCGCCGCAGCAATAATCACGCCGAAAACGACAGACCCAATCACAGAGCCTGCCGTAACATATACCGAAAGATTAGTCCAGATAAGCCCGCCCGCTGCAAGCAGTATCACAAGCACCCTTACAGCCGCCGAAAGCTTTGATTTTTCCCGCATACATCCTCCTTGTGCGCATGGTACAAGTTTAGTATATCACGGGAACAGCGCGGTGTCAAGACTATACGTCGCTGACAGGCGAAAGCTCTGCGCCGTTGTAGAAATATTGCAGAATATCGGTCATTTTTTCGCCTTGCAAAGCCATCTGATTTGCACAGTAGATGCTCATGCCGACATTATTGCCGCAGCCCTTTACGGTGAATTTCAGCATACCCTCGGTGAACTCCACGCTGATTGCCGCGCTTCTCAACGAAAGAGCCTCGCGAAGCTGCGCACCCGAAAGCGCTGCTGTGCCGTACTTTATTCCGGCGAGAGTTCCGCTTGGCAGATACTCGGGCTCGGTGAACCACTCTTCGGTATTCTGCGGCAGAATCACCCCCTCGGCGTATTTCGAGAGTGCGCGGCGAACATATTCGGGGCTTAATGTCGCTGTGCTGATGTAATCGGGGGATTCGGAGTCGCAGGCGGCGCTTACGGGCAAAAGATACGGCAGCGGCTCGCCGAAGATTTCTTCTGCGCTGTCGGTTGTGCCTGCGGAAATACTGCACATTGCGGGGAAAATCGGCTTTTCGTTGCAGGTGATAACATATCCCAGCGCTTCGTCAACACATTCCTCCACACGCGCAAGATATCGCGGGTAGCTCTGACCGTATTCCGTTTGCAGCTGCTCGGGCTTGATGTACGGCTGAAATTCCTCGGGGCTGTCGCTTACATCAGCGCCGAAGGTATTTGCTCTGTCGCAGTTTTCAAGCTGATAAACGGCAAGCGTGCTGCAGGCGCAGGCGGCTGATTTTATGGCTTCCTTTTCGGAATCGGGCGGAATTGTGCCGAAAACGCAGCCGATTATGTAATCGCGGTAGGAAAGAATTTCTATGCTGTTTTCTCCGGTAATGTACACGCTGATTTTCTCGGGCAGAACGATTTTTTCTTTGCCCCGTGATACTCCCCAGACAGTCAGCACAGGTATGGAAATGCACAGCACAAGAAACACTGTGATGAGAGCAATGTAATGTTTCATAAATCCTCCTTGCTTTGGTTGACAGAATTTGTGCTACTTTTCTGCTCAAATGAGAATTTTGCATTTTTGAGTAGGTTTTTTATTCATTTTTTTAGAATACGCTTGACTTTATCGCGCGTAAACTGTATAATTAGAAATATGATAGATGAATAATATCCGCTTGTTCGGATTTTACAGATATAAAAAAATGGAGGCAACCCTTATGAAAAAGATGGAGCAGCTGAAGTCCTCGCAGACGCTTACTTCAATGTGCGAGAACTTCCTCAAGACTTCAATGATAGACAGCAGTCTTTACGGCAAGTACGGCGTAAAGCGCGGACTTCGTAACTCTGACGGCTCGGGCGTTGTTGCGGGCATTACAAATGTCTGCTGCGTACATGGCTATGTCATGTCCGAAAGCGAGAAAAAGCCAATCGAGGGCGAGCTTATCTACCGCGGTTACAGCATCAAGGACCTTGTAAAGGGCGTACTTGCGGACCAGCGCTACGGCTATGAGGAGGTTGCGTATCTTCTGCTTTTCGGCGTTCTTCCCAACAAGGAGAGCCTGACATCATTCTCGAAGATGATTGCAGAATACCGCGAGCTTCCGATGTATTTCGCAGAGGATGTAATCATGCGCTGCCCCTCGCCGAATATTATGAACAAAATGGCGCAGTCGGTGCTGACGCTTTACAGCTTTGATTCCGCGCCCGAGGACAAGTCTATCGAGAGCGAAATGCTAAAGGCAATCTCGGTGATTTCACGTCTGCCCGCAATCATGGTAAATTCCTACCAGACAATGCGCAGATTCTACTATAATGATTCAATGGTAATGCACCAGATAAACAAGGAAGAGAGCCTTGCAGAGTCTATTCTGTCAACGCTGCGCGACGACAGAGTGTACACCCCCGAGGAGGCAAAGCTGCTTGACCTGTGTCTTATGCTCCACGCCGAGCACGGCGGCGGTAACAACTCTACCTTTACCTGCCGCACGGTATCGTCGTCGGGCACGGATGCGTACTCTGCTTATGCAGCGGCAATCGGTTCGCTTAAGGGACCTCGTCACGGCGGCGCAAACATCAAGGTTATGGAGATGCTGGATTATGTCAAGACCGGCGTAAGCAACTGGGATGACGAAAACGAGGTCAAGGAGTTCCTGCGGCGTATTCTGCGCAAGGAAGAGGGCGACCGCTCGGGACTTATCTACGGAATGGGTCATGCGGTATATACCTTGTCCGACCCGCGCGCGGTAATCCTGAAAGAAAACGCAATGAAGCTTGCTCACGGCACGCCGTTTGAGGCAGAGTTCATGCTGCTGGATACAATCGAGCGGCTTACGCCTGCCGTATTTGCGGAGGAGCGCGGTGACATTAAGAATATATGCGCTAATGTAGATATGTATTCCGGGCTTGTTTACAAGATGCTGAAGATACCCGTAGAGATGTACACAGCGCTGTTTGCCTGTGCAAGAATTGCGGGCTGGTGCGCTCACAGAATGGAAGAGCTTATCAACGGCAAGCGAATCATACGCCCCGCATACAAGGCTATAAATATGAACAAGAAATATGTTCCGCTTGAGGAACGCTGATTGGCATTTGTTCGGACTATAAGGGAAAAGGTGTTGCAAATGGAGAAAAAGAACAGCAGGCTTGCAATGTGGGCGCTTATTCCCGCATTTGTGCTATGCTTTGCAGTAAGGCTCGTGCAGATACTTGCGGGTACTGACATGAACACCGGCTTTATGTATGATGATTGCGGCTTTCTGCTGAAATACGGCTACTACGGGCTGATTATCCTTACAGCGGCGGCGCTTGTCGCGCTGGTGATACTTGACATAAAACGCGGAAGTTCGCTTGAAGCGGCTGACAGCGAAAAATTCGTTGACGGCAGAGCGGTAATGGCGGCGTTTCCGATGCTGATTATGGGTGCGCTGACCATATATGAGGGTGTTATTGAGATGAGAGCTATCACGCCCTCTGCACTGCTGATTTTTACCGATTTTGTGCTGGGCGGATTGGTAACGCTGACTGCGTTTATTACGCTGTATAAAAAGGAAATCAAGCGTCTGCTCGGATTTTCGTATGCGGCGGGAGCGCTGCTGTTTTTGATGCGGCTGATGTGCTATTTTATGGACCAGATGGCGGTTGCAAGTATACCCGAGCGGTTGATAAACTGCCTTGCGCCCGCGTTTGCTACGGTATTTTTTATGCAGCTTGCAAGGCTGCTGTGCGGCGCAAAGCAAAAGAAAACCACAGGGTCGCTGGTGGTTTTGGGCGGCACGGGCGCAGTGCTGATTCTTTCCTCGGCGCTTGCAACTATCACGGCAGGACTTGTAGCTCCTGAGGAAATCGCTTCAAGAATCACAAACGACAGCTACAAGGCGGAGCTTTTCAAGCAGGTAGCGTTCGGCAAGAATTACTACATGATGCAGTGGATGTCATGGGTGGATGTTCTGTTTGCGGTTATGGCGCTGCTGGTGATTGTTGTGCTGTATTTACGCCCCGCCAAGCAGGAAATATCCGATGACGAACAGGAATTTGAAGTAGAAATTGACGATTTGGATGAAAATTAAGTGAGAATTTTCAAAAAAGGGTCAAAAAGGGCTTTTATTATTTTGATTTATATGGTATAATTGGTTAGGTGTACTGTTATTTGCACCTGACCAATTTTTTTGATTATCAAGCCCGCTGTCGGGCTTTTGGCTGTACAGAGGAATAATGAGATTACGTAATAAGCTTAAAATTATACCGCTCGCGGCGATAATGCTGCTTACGGGCTGTTCTACAAGGTTCACGGTAGAGAATCTGCTGACAGCGCCGAAGCTTACCGCCGAACAGAGCGAGATTTACCGCACGCTGATAAACAGCAGCGGCAAGGGAATCAAGCTGAAATACCCCAAAAGCGGCGAGTTTCGCTCGGCGTTTGTGCTGCATAATATTGATGACGAGCCTACCGACGAGGCGCTGGTGTTCTATGAGGCGCAGTCGGTGTCCTCGGGCGAGAGCGCACTGCGCTTAAAGTTTCTCGACAAGGAAGACGGCGAGTGGCAGGCGGTGTACGATATCGCGTGCGTTGGCAGCGAGGTTGAGAGTATCAGCTTTACAACGCTGGGTGACAGCGGCATGGTTGATATCCTGATTAACTGCACCATGCTGAATCAGACCGAGAAAGCGGTAAGCGTGCTGAATTATGTTGACGGACAGCCTGTTGAGCGCTACGCATCCTCGTATGCCTGCATGGAGGTTATCGACCTCAACTCCGACGGGCTCAACGAGCTGGTGATTGTAAACAGCGACAAGGTAAACGGCACGGCAAACGCAATGATGTTTGCGAATACTCACGAGGGCTTTGTAAAGCTAAGCGAGGTCCCGCTGGACGGCACGGCTGCGGAATATGTTGTAACAAAGGGTATGCTGAACGAGAAAACCACTGCTTTGTTCCTTGATTATTCCCGCGGAAACGGTCAGTACGGAACGGATGTGCTGTACTGCTACGGCAACCGGCTGATAAATCCCGACGAAATGATTGCGGGTATGGGCAGCAGCGTTATTTCGCGTGTGACAAACGATTATATGAAGGAGATAAACAGCCGCGATATCGACAACGACGGCTTTATCGAGATTCCCTCGACAATACCGCTGCCGGGCTACGAAACGCTTCTGCGCCCCGAGCAGCTGTGCGCAGTAAGGTGGTTTACGGTAGAGGATAACAATTTCAAGCAGGAGCATTACAGCTATTTCAGCAGCAAGTACAAGTTCGCGCTTTTGTTTCCCAACAGATGGTGCGGCTTTGTAACGGCGGTTGTAAATTCGCAGGACAACGAGATTATCTTCCTAAATTATAACCTCGCCTCATACGACTCGATTAAGGGGCTAGAGATTACGGAGGAAAACGAGCTCTTGCGCATCAGGACAATCGACAAGGATGATATACAGGGTCTTGCAGCCGCGCGGGATATGATTCCGCTGGGCGAAAGCGAGGACAGCGTGTATTGCTATTCTGTAGCCTCGGGTTACAAAAACGGTCAGCTTGCGCTTACGTCAAGCGAGCTTGAAAACAGCTTTATTATTCTGTGACAGTTAAGATAACATTTTACAAGCCGAAAGGGGAAGAATAATGAAAAGAATACTGGTGTGCGAGGATGAGGACGGAATCCGCGATTTTGTGGTGATAAATCTTCAGCGGGCGGGCTATGATGTTGTTGATGTATCCTGCGGCGAGGACGCCGTAAAGGTCTACAACGAGCAGCGCGGCGCGTTTGACATTGCGCTGCTGGATATAATGATGCCGGGTATGGACGGATTTGCGCTGTGCCGCTGGATTCGTGAGCAGAGCAGCGAGATTGGCATAATAATGCTCTCGGCAAAGTCGCAGGAAATGGACAAGGTAAACTGCCTGATGATAGGCGCGGATGATTATGTAACCAAGCCGTTTTCGCCGTCGGAGCTGGTTGCGCGTGTTGACGCAATCTATCGCCGCGTGAGCCTTAGCAGCGCGCGCCGCGAAACCCCGCAGAATATCACCTCGGGTCCGTTTACGCTGGACTGCCAGAAGCGCACCGTCTACAAAAACGGCGAGCCGATTGACCTTACGCAGGTAGAGTACCACATAACGGAGTATATGCTCAAAAACAAGGGCAATCCTCTTGACAGAAAGTCGATTCTTCACCATATCTGGGGCGACAGCTATTACGATTCCGCGGACAAGGTGGTTGATGTAAACATACGCCGCCTGCGCATGAAGATTGAGGACGACCCGTCAAATCCCGTGTATATACTTACAATCCGCGGCTTCGGCTACAAGTGGGCAGATGAAAATGATAAGTGACAATCAGCCCGCACGCAGACGCGGCTTCGGTTCAAGGCGCTCTATTGCAACGCGCTGGATGGTTAATACTCTGGGCGTTGTTGGTGTGCTGCTGATAATACTGAATGTCTGCGTGTACTACTTTACACGGCAGTATTACTACGGCACGGCGCAGAACTACGTTCTTTCGGAGGCTAACGCCACGGCGTCGGTGCTTTCGCGGCTCTATCAGGATTTATCGGTGAATTACTCGTCGGAGGTTCGCAAGATAATTGAGAGCTTTGATAAAAAAGAGCAGATGGAAATGATGTCCATTAACAAGAACGGCGAGGTTACGCTGTCATCAAGCGGGTTTTCGCCCGACGAAAGCTATTATATGCCCGATTACATGACTGCGCTTTCGTCGGATGACGGCGTTGGCGTGTTCATGGGCAGCGACGGCGGCGAGAATATTCTGGCGGTGACGGTAATAATCGCGCAGCCCAGCACCAGCTACAACGCGCTGCGGTTTGTCACCTCGCTTGAAATGGTAGACAATCAGCTGTACACGATAATGATGCTGGCGCTTGGAGCTAGCGGCGTGATGGTGCTGATGGTAATAATGACGGGGCTGTATTATGTCAAGTCGATTTGCGTGCCGCTGGTGGAAATCAGCCAAACGGCGGCAAAGCTTGCCAAGGGTGATTTCTCCGAGCGGATAGCGATAAAGAACGACGACGAGATAGGCGACCTTTCGCGAGTTTTCAACGAAATGGCAGACGAGCTTGAAAATTCCGAGGCAATCAAGAACGACTTTATATCCTCTGTTTCGCATGAGTTGAGAACCCCGCTTACGGCAATCAAGGGCTGGAGCGAAACGCTCACCGACATTGACGACCGCGACACGCTGCGCAAGGGCATGAAGGTAATCACGGGCGAAGCGGAGCGTCTGGAGGGCATGGTTGAGGAGCTGCTTGACTTTTCGCGAATACAGAACGGCAGATTCTCGCTGCAGATGGCGAATATCGACGCCATTGCGGAGCTTGACGACGCGCTGCTGATTTATTTCGAGAAAGCCAAGAACGATAACATCACGATAAATTACAGCGAGCCGGAGTTCCTGTGCGTTGTTTACGGCGATAAGAACAGGCTGCGGCAGGTTTTCATAAACGTAATCGACAACGCGATTAAGTACAACGACGCGGGCGGCACGGTTGATATCAGCGTGGAAAAGACAGACAAGGAGCTGATAATCACGGTTGCGGATTCGGGCTGCGGAATAGCGCCGGCAGATTTGCCCAAGGTAAAGGCGAAATTCTACAAGGCTAACAGAACGCGCCGCGGCTCGGGAATTGGGCTTGCGGTGGCTGATGAGATTATAACAATGCACGGCGGAACGCTGGAAATTGACAGCGAGCTTGATGTGGGAACAACTGTAACAATAACACTGCCGCTCGTACAGAAATTAAATGAGCAGCGGGAAAGGAGCGAGTCTGATGGGCAGTAAATCGGGCAGCAAAAAAACAAAAATAGGCGGTCAGGCGCTGATTGAGGGCATTATGATGCGCGGAGTCTCCAAAGCGGCAATGGCTGTGCGCAAGAAAGACGGCGGCATTGATGTTGAGGAGTGGGAGCTTCCCAAGCGCAAATGGTACGAAACCACTCCGCTGATACGCGGCAGCGTGAACTTTGTAACCACGCTGATTGACGGCTACAAGTGCATGATGAAATCCGCCGAGAAAAGCGGTATGCTTGACGACGACGGCGAGGAAGAGCAGTCGAAGTTTGAGAAATGGCTGGAGGATAAGCTGGGCGACAAGCTGACGGGAATTATCATGGGCATTGCAATGGTGCTGGGCGTAGCGCTTGCGATATTCCTGTTTCTGTTTGTGCCGTCGTATCTGTTTACCTTGCTGCAATCCATAATCCCAACCGATATTTCCATGTGGAAAGCTACCTTTGAGGGTGTGCTGAAGCTGGTTATGTTCGTGATTTACATGGCAATCGTGGCGCAGATGAAGGACATCCGCCGCACCTACGAATATCACGGCGCGGAGCATAAAACCATTGCCTGCTATGAAGCGGGCGAGCCGCTCACGGTGGAGAATATCCGCAAAAAAACGCGCTTTCATCCGCGCTGCGGCACAAGCTTTATTATCATCGTGCTGCTGGTGAGCATACTGGTGTATTCTGTCGTACCGCTGGAGCCGGGGCAGTGGCTGGGTATTGAGAATGCGGCGCTGGGAACGCTTCTGCGAGTTGTAAGCAAGCTGCTTCTGCTGCCGATTGTGGTAGGAATAGCGTATGAGCTGATTCGTCTTGCGGGCAGATACGACAACATTGTAACACGCATTATTTCCGCGCCCGGGCTGTGGATGCAGCGCATAACCACGCGCGAGCCGGATGATTCCATGATTGAGATTGCGGTTGCGGCGCTTACGCCATGCCTGCCCAAGGACGGAGAGGATGATAACTGGTGACGCTGGGTGAGCTGTTCCGCAGCAGCGTTGATTTGCTCTTGCGCGGCGGCAACGATAACCCGCGCTTTGAGGCAGAGCAGCTTGTTATGCAAACCTGTTCCGTCGGCAGAACCGATATTCTCATTTCCCCCGAGCGAGTGCTTTCCGACGAGCAGTGTGCGCGCTGCACGGAGCTTGTAAAGCGCAGACTTTCGGGCGAGCCGTTACAGTATCTGCTGGGTGAATGGGAGTTTTACGGCTATACGTTTGCGGTCGGCGAGGGTGTACTGATTCCAAGACAGGATACGGAAACGTTGGTTGAGCTTGCAGAGCAGTACACGGAAAGCGGCGCGGTTGTTGCAGACCTCTGCGCGGGAAGCGGGTGTATTGGCATATCGCTTGCACGGCTTACGGGCTGCAAAGCGCTTTGCTATGAGCTTTCGGAACAGGCGTACGAATATCTTGAAAAGAACATCAGGCTCAACGGCGTGGAAGAACAGGTTACGGCAGTTAAGGCGGACGTTCTGGCGGAGCGAACCGTTGCGGAGGCTCCGATGCTGAATGCGGTTGTGACAAACCCGCCGTATCTTACTGCAGAGGATATGAGCGCCCTGCAAAAGGAAGTGACCTTCGAGCCCGAAATGGCGCTCTTCGGCGGCGATGACGGGCTTGAATACTACCGCAGAATAATTCCGCAGTGGTCGGAAAAACTGCTGCGCGGCGGATTGTTCGCGGCTGAAATAGGCATACATCAGGAGCAGGCGGTTGGTGAAATCCTGCGCAGCTGCGGCATTGAACCGCAGTACAGGAACGACTGCTGCGGTATATGCAGAGTAGTTTACGGTATAAAAAAATAACACATAGATTCTGGAGGTATATGAACAATGGCAGATAAGAAAAAGGCAGCGCCCAAACCTATAACAAAGGTAGTTGACCCCGCGGAAAAGGAAAAGGCAATCAAGACCGCAATGGCGCAGATTGAGAAGCAGTACGGCGCGGGCGCGATTATGTTCATGGGCGAAAACCGCCACATGGATATCGAGCATATTTCAACCGGCTCGCTTATGCTTGACCTCGCGCTGGGCATAGGCGGACTCCCCAAGGGAAGAATAATCGAGATATACGGCACCGAATCCTCGGGTAAGACGACGCTTTCGCTGCAGGCAGTAGCTGAGGCACAGAAGCTGGGCGGCATGGCTGCATTCATTGATGTTGAACACGCGCTTGACCCGGTGTATGCGGGCAAGCTGGGCGTTGACGTTGACCACCTTATCGTTTCTCAACCCGATACGGGCGAGCAGGCGCTGGAGATTATCGAAACACTGGTGCGCTCGGGCGCTATTGATATTATCGTGCTTGACTCCGTTGCCGCAATGACAACCCGTGCGGAAATCGACGGTGATATGGGCGACGCGCATGTGGGCGTACAGGCAAGACTTATGTCGCAGGCAATGAGAAAGCTCACAGCGGTAATCTCAAAGACAAACTGCATTGCAATCTTCATCAACCAGATTCGCGAGAAAATCGGCGTTATGTACGGCAACCCCGAAACCACCCCCGGCGGACGTGCGCTCAAATTCTATTCTTCTGTTAGAATAGAAGTTCGCCGCGGCGAGCCTATCAAGGACGGCGGCGAGATTATCGGCAACCGTACCAAGTGCAAGGTAGTAAAGAACAAGGTAGCGCCGCCTTTCAAGACCTGCGAGTTTGATATGCTGTACGGCGAGGGCGTTTCCAAGCTGGGCGAGATAATCGACACTGCCGTTGAGCTGGATATTATCAAAAAGAGCGGCTCGTGGTTCAGCTACAACGATATGAAAATCGGACAGGGCAGGGACAAGGTGAAGATTTATCTTCAGGAGAACAAGGATATCTGCGACGAGGTTGAGCAGAAGGTGCGCGAGGCGTTTGCAAACAATTCGGCGCTTTCGTTCGGAACAACCGAGGATGACGGCGAGGATGACGGTGAAAAGCCTGCAGGCTCTGCGGCTGCTGCGCCCTCTGCGGATGACGACGATTACTCGGAGTTTGCGCCCGAGGACCTTGAATAATGGAAATAACCTGCCTTGAGCTTTACAAGGGCGATACATATCGCATTGAGCTTGACGGGGATGAGACGGTGTTTGTAAACTGCTCGGTGGTGTCGGATTTTTCGCTGTACAAGGGCATGATTCTTGACGGTGATACTCTGGCGCAGATTAAGCAGTCGGACAGCCTGCGCAAGGCGAGAAAACGCGCGTTGTATCTGCTGGGAACAAGGGAATACTGCTACAACGAGCTGTGCAAAAAGCTGCGCGAATCCTACGACGAGGACACGGCACGCGCCGCAGCGGATTCAATGCGGGAATACGGGTACATCAACGACGAGGAATACGCGCCGAAGCTTGCGGAGTATCTGATTCACACCAAGCACTACGGAGTGCGCAAGGCACGTTGGGAAATGCTTCAGCGCGGACTTGACGAATATCTTGTCGAGGATGCACTGGCGCAGTTCTCCGACGAGGAGATTGACGAAGAGATAACGGAGCTTTTGCTGCGGAAATACTATTCAAAGCTGGAGGATTTCAGCGCGCGCCGGCGCACGATTGCGGCGCTTGCAAGGCGCGGGTATGATTACAGGGCGGTAAAGCGCTGTATTGAGCGTATTTTAGAGGAAAACGAGGACGAGGAATAAATGGAGAACAAGGATATCAAGGTTGCGATAGTATGTCTGGGCTGCGCAAAAAATCAGGTTGATGCCGAGATGATGATTGCAAGGATAGCCGACAAGGGCTTCAGCTTTGCGGCAGAGCCCGGCGAAGCTGATGTGGTTCTGGTAAACACCTGCGGCTTTATTCAGAGCGCAAAGGAAGAAGCTATCGAGTGGATTATGGAGCTTATTCAGCTGAAGGAAGAGGGCACAATCAAGCATATAGTAGTCACGGGCTGCCTTTCCGAGCGCTACCGCGAGCAGTTCTGCGAGGAATTTCCCGAGGTTGACGCCGTTGTGGGAATTTCCGAGTACGGCGATATCGCGGAGATAGTCGAGCGTGTATGCGCAGGCGAGCGCGTGTGTGTATTCGGCGACAAGAACGCGCACTGCATGGAGGGCAAGCGTGTGCTTTCAACCATGCCGCATTACGCTTACCTGAGAATATCCGACGGCTGCGACAATTGCTGCACCTACTGTGCGATTCCGCAGATTCGCGGGCGTTTCAGAAGCCGCCCGATTGAGAGTATAGTTGAAGAGGCAAAGCGTCTTGCGGCTGACGGCGTAAAGGAACTGGTGGTAATCTCGCAGGATACCACTCGCTACGGACTTGACCTGTACAACCGCCTTGCGCTGCCCGAGCTGCTTGACAAGCTGTGCGAGATAGACGGGCTTAAGTGGATTCGCCTGCTTTACTGCTACCCCGAGCGCATTACGGATGAGCTGATTGACTGCGTAAAGCGTCAGGACAAGATTGTAAAGTATCTTGATATTCCAATGCAGCACTGCGACAGCGATATTCTCAAGCGCATGAACCGCAGGGGTGACGAGCAGAGCCTGCGCGCACTGATTGCCAAGCTCCGCGCCGAAATTCCGGGACTTGTTCTGCGAACAACATTTATCACGGGCTTCCCGGGCGAAACCGACGAGCAGTTTAACAAGCTGGGTGATTTCTGCGAGGAAATGAAGTTTGAGCGTATGGGATGCTTTGCGTACTCCGAGGAAGAGAACACACCCGCTGCTTCTTTCCCCGACCAGGTTGACGAACAGATTCGCGAGCACCGCAAGGATGTTCTGGAGGAGCAGCAGGAGGAGCGAATGGGCGCAATGTATGAGTCCATGAAAGGCACGGAGTGCGAGGTAGTGGTTGAGGGCTACGACAAGTGGCTGGAGCATTATTTCGGCAGAAGCATGATGTATGCTCCCGACGGAATTGACGGTATGATTTACTTTAAGGCTGATGCCGAAAGAGGGCTTCGAATTGGCGATTTCCTTACAATCAGAATAACCGACGTGGTTGACAACAACCTGATTGGAGAAGCAATATGAATCTTGCAAATAAACTGACGCTGCTGCGTGTGATAATGGTGCCGTTTTTCGTGGTGTTCATGCTGGTGGATTTTTTTCCGAAAAACTACCTGTGGGCGCTGGCAGTGTTCGCAGCGGCAAGCATTACGGATATGTTCGACGGCAAGATTGCGCGCAAGTACAACATGGTTACAAGCTTCGGCAAGTTCCTTGACCCGCTCGCCGATAAGATTCTGGTTGCGGCTGCGCTTATCTGCATGGTGGAGCTTCACTGGACATCCTCATGGCTGGTTGCGCTGATAATCATGCGGGAATTTGCGGTGTCGGGCGTGCGGCTTATCGCAGCGGGCAGCGAGCAGAAAAAGGTGATTGCGGCAGGCTGGCTGGGCAAGGTGAAAACGGCGGTTACAATGGTCGCGATTTGCGTTATACTGCTAATGCACATTCTGGCGCAGTTTGGCGTTATATTTGATTATACGGTTGCACTTTCGACAGAACCGTCGCTGGGTGTTCCGATACAGCCTATCAGCGATATTCTGATGTATGTTTGTACGGCGCTTACGGTGGCATCTGGCGTGCAGTATCTGTGGCAGTACCGCGAGTTTATCGACCCTAGCAAATAATAGCATTCGTTACTCCCGTGGCTTTGCTCATGGGAGTATTTCATCTGTCGTCAAGCAGACCGGCGCCTGAATATAATGGCGGCTAATTATTGCAATGTCCGGTAAATCTCTGTTTTTGGGGTGGACATTTTATGGGGCTTGAGCTATACTAAAAGTGCAGAAAGGATGGGATTTATGAATACAAAGAAAACCGGCGCATTTATTGCAAAACTCCGTAAAGAAAAGGGGATTACCCAGCAGACGCTTGCAGAGCAGCTATATGTTACCGCCAAAACCGTATCGCGCTGGGAGACAGGCAGCTACGCCCCGCCCGTGGATATTATCGCACGGCTTTCGGAAATTTTCGATGTAACAGCAGATGAAATCCTTGCGGGTGAGTGTCGGGAAAAAAGTACCGAAGAAAAAATAGGAAAAACAGCGGAAAAAAGCAGCTTCCGGCTTAATGAAAAAATTGATTTTTACCGAAAAAAGTGGCTTCACGAGCATATTGCTGTCTGTATTCTTATCGCGGTATGTCTTGCAGCGTTACTTGTTTTCTCTGTGCTGAAGCAGTGGTTCTGGGTATCGGGGATTGTTGTTGTCTGCTCTGGAATAATATACCTTATAATAAGAAACAGGCTGATGGCATATATTGAGCGCAATGCCTATGACGGCTCGGGAGATTTTTCGGAGGATTCAAAACAGTGAAATCTTAATGCTGTAACGCCGAATTATTCTTGAATTTGGCGTTTTAGCTGTGTGCAGACAAAATCAAATTTGTGCATCAATTGAACAACTGTGTATAATATGCAGCCTTATACAAATTAAAATGTCTAAAAACAGCGGTGATATCGGGCAAATTCTGATAAAATCATATAAAAAATGAATAATGTGCCGATAAAAGCTGCAAAAAACTTGACATAACAGAAAATCTGTGATATATTTTATTATGAAAAAATTGCAGCCGCGGTTTTGCGGTTGTATTGGCGCGGTAATATACAGAATCATACCGCAGGTTTGACTTTGAGAGGAGAACAACACAATGAAAAAGTTTTTATCTGCTATTGCAGCAGCTGCAATGCTTCTTTCGGTAACAGCTTGCAGCAGCTCAAACACATCTTCCACGGGCAGCAGCTCTGATGCAGCCGTTAGCAAGAACCCCGCTGTACCCGATGTACTGCACGTTGGCTCGGATATTGCATATCCCCCGTTCGAGTACATGGATACCGACGGTGTAACTCCTATCGGCGTTGATGTTGAGCTTGCTTATGCTCTGGGTGAGAAGCTCGGCTGCAAGGTTGAAATGGTAAACACAGGCTGGGACGGCATTTTCGCAGGTCTTTCCAAGGGCGATTATGATGTGGTAATCTCTGCTGTTACTATCACCCCCGACAGACTTGTTGACTTTGATTTCTCCGACCCCTACATTGAGAACTGGCAGTCAATCGTAGTAATGTCCGACGGCGCTGTAAAGCCCGCTGACCCCTCCGAGCTTGCAGGTCTGCGCGTAGGCTATCAGGAGGACACAACCTCTGATATCTTCCTCACCGACTATATCGCAAAGAACGGTATCGAGGTAAATACTTTCGAGTACGCAACGGTTATGAATGCTTATGACGACCTTGCAGCAGGACGTCTTGACGCAGTTGTAAGCGACAGCACGGTTGCTACAAAGTACCTTGCAGATGCAAAGTACGAGCAGTCATGGCTTCAGTCCGAGGGTGAGCCCGAGCTGTTCGGCGTATGTATGCCCAAGGGCAGCACAGAGCTTCAGGCTGCAATCAACGACGCGCTCGCACAGTGCAAGGCTGACGGTACGCTCGACAAGATTTTCAGCACATATTTCTGATAGGTAAGAAATAAAGGTTTTCAGGCAGACCGAATAAGTCTGCCTGTAATCATTTAGAATAGCAATGCAAAATAAATACAAGGAATGGTAACAAAATGGATTCTGTGAAAACTGAAAACAAGCCTAATGCATTCATTCAATTTGTTAAAAAGCACAAGATTGCCCTGATTGTTATTGCTGTGATTATCGCGGTAACAATCCCCCTAGTGCTGACCGCGCCCACGGAGGCTGACCTTAAAGGGGCGGTTTCGCAGGAGTTCATTCAGCTTGAATCGCGCAAGGATTCCGAAACCTACAACACAATCGGAATCATGTCCGCATACAAGGCTCAAAAGCAGATTAGCGCGGCTGAAGTTGTGCAGGTTTCTTACCTTGGCATTGCCGGTCAGGTTATCGAAACAACGGGCAATGATTTCACAACGTTTTTCGTAAACTTTGTAGCGTGGCTGCCCTCGCTGCTTCAGGGCGCATGGATTACCATTGCGCTTACTGTCTGCTCGGTTGCGGCGGGTGTAATCGGCTCGGTGTTTATTGCGCTGGGCAAGATGTCTAAATTCAAGCCGCTTTCGGCAATTTGCAGCGCGTATGTATTCTTTTTCAGAGGCACTCCGCTGCTGATGCAGCTGTACTTCTTGTGGTTCGGACTTCCTCTGCTGTTTCCCGCGCTTACAATCTCCGACAGATTTCTTGCTGCGTTTATCGCTTTCTCGCTTAACAGCGCGGCTTACTGCGCAGAGAATATCCGCGCGGCTATTGAGTCAATCGACAGGGGACAGTTTGAGGCTGCAAAGGCGCTGGGCATGACCTACGGTCAGACAATGCGCAAGATTATCATTCCGCAGACCTACCGCAGACTTATCCCGCCGATTGCAAACGAGTTCATCATGGTGCTGAAGGACGCTTCGCTTACCTCTATCATCGCGCTTCAGGACCTTTCCAAGATTACCAACTCGATTCTTACATCCTCGGGCGAGGTTTCGGTTTACATAGTATCTATGATTATTTACCTGATAATCACCGCGGTTTTCTCAAAGGTATTCGGCAGTCTGGAGAAGAAATTCTCTATTTACGATTAAGGGGGTGTGCAGTATGTCGATGATTAGAACGGAAAATCTCTGCAAGGATTTCGGAGAGCTTAAGGTGCTGAAAAACTGCACGCTTTCAATCGAACAGGGCGAGGTTGTATGCCTGATTGGTCCGTCTGGTGCAGGCAAATCCACCTATCTGCGCTCGCTTAATCACCTTGAAACCATCACCAATGGCAAGCTGTGGGTAGAAGAAAAGCTGCTGGACGACCGTATCAACGGTGTTAATCAGATTAAAATTACCCCGCAGGAGCGTCAGGCGGCGCTGCTTGAAATGGGCATGGTGTTCCAGCGATTCAACCTGTTCCCGCATCTTACGGTTCTGGAGAATATCATGCTAGCGCCAATAACGGTAAGAAAGCGCGACAAGACCGAGACCGAAAAGCTGGCAAAGGAGCTGCTGAATAAGGTTGGCTTGCTTAACAAGGCAGACGCATATCCCGCAAGACTTTCGGGCGGTCAGCAGCAGCGTGTTGCAATCGCGAGAGCGCTTGCAATGCAGCCCAAGATGATGCTGTTTGATGAGCCTACATCCGCGCTTGACCCCGAGCTTGTAGGCGAGGTGCTTCAGGTTATGAAGAATCTTGCCGCAGACGGCATGACCATGATAGTGGTAACGCATGAAATGGGCTTTGCAAAGGAAGTATCCGACAGAGTAGTATTCATGTACGACGGAGCAATATTAGAGGTGGACAAGCCCGAGGTTCTGTTTACAAATCCCAAGGAGGAGCGTACCAAACAGTTCCTGCAATCGGTGCTTAATGTTTGATTATGAACAGTAAAAAAATTATCAGCAGCCTTTTGCTGCTGCTTACGGCAATAATCTGGGGTGTTGCGTTCGTTTCGCAGAGCGAGGGAATGGAACACATGGGCGCATTTACCTTTATGTCCGCGAGAAATATTCTCGGAACGGTGGTGCTGCTGCCCGTGATTGCGGTAAAGCGGCTGCGTGTTCCCAAAGCGGAGCGTAAGCCCTTGCCGTTAAAGGCAACGCTTCTTGGCGGAATCTGCTGCGGTCTGGCGCTTACGACAGCGAGCCTTTTGCAGCAGTTTGGCATTGGCATGACCACTGTTGGCAAGAGCGGATTTATAACTGCGCTGTACATAATATTCACACCTATTCTGGGCATTTTTCTCGGAAGAAAAGCGCCAAAGGTAGTGTGGCTGGGCGCAGTGCTTGCAGCAGTCGGATTTTATCTGCTGTGTATGAACGGCGAGAGCTTTGAGCTGGGCATGGGTGACCTGCTTATGCTGTTGTGCGCAATTATGTTTGCGGTTCATATTATGGTAATCGACCATTTTTCCCCGCAGACAGACGGCGTTGTGTTATCGTGCATACAATTCTTTGTGGCGTTTGTAATCAGCACGGCGGGCGCGTTTATCTTTGAACAGCCTAGCTGGCAGCAGCTGTGCGACGGTGCGGTTTCGGTGCTGTATGCGGGCGTGCTTTCAAGCGGTGTGGCTTATACGCTGCAAATAGTCGGTCAGAAGAACATGAACCCTACGGTTGCAGCGCTGATTCTCTCGCTGGAATCCGTAGTTGCGACAATCGCAGGCTTTGTTGCGTACAAGGTTGGTTTTCTCTCAACAGACCAGACCATGTCTGCGCAGCAGATAGTCGGCTGTGTGGTGGTATTTACTGCGGTAATTCTTGTGCAGATTCCGTGGGATAAGGTGCTGAAAAAAGAGAAACAGAATCAATAAACTACATCCCCCGTTCGGTTTGAGCGGGGGATTTGGCGTTATATCCGGTGAAAATAGCACTTGACAAATAAATGGTTTTATGGTATAATACTACGGTAACAAACAATCGCCGCTGTGGTGAAATCGGCAGACACAAGGGACTTAAAATCCCTCGGTAGAAATACCATACCGGTTCAAGTCCGGTCAGCGGCACCAAAATTAAACGGCTCTCAAATGGCTTTGTAATGCGGTTTGGGAGCTGTTATTATTTCTGTTTTTAGGTCGTATATTACCTACTGAATTAGAAGTATTTTCCCTAATTATCACTCTTTTTCCCTATCTTTCAGATATTTTTACACGATTTTTACACGATTTTTTCTGAACCAATTTTCAAACTTAACGATATACCGGTTCAAGTCCGGTCAGCGGCACCAGCGCTTCGCTGAATCTACTCAAACGTGGGTTCAGCGATTTTGTAATTCTGATATCGTGACCGAAAATCCATTTCGTCATGAATTGCAGGTCGAGTGCCTCGACACGCTGATTGCGCGTTGAGGCATTTTTGTTTTCAACCGCGTAAAAACTATTTCGTGAACCATAGACAGCAAAACGCCGAATCTGTTTTTGCAGATTCGGCGAATTTTTATTTTCCGGTAAGTTTTATGTAGCGTTCAAGCGGGCTGTTTGCGCAGTAATCGGGCTCGTAGGCTTTTGTCGGGAATGACGACAAAATCATTTCACGCGCTTGCTGTATGCTGCCGATTTCGCCCAAGGCAATCATAGCGGTGATTCCGCAGCCGAGCGCGGTAGGCTCGGTGACGCCCGCAATTACGGTTTTGCCGGAAGCCTGTGCTGTAAGCTCGCACAGCAGAGCGTTTTTGGCGGCTTTGCCAGTGATGTACAGCCTGTCGTACCGCTTTGCGGTCAAATCGGAGATTGCAGCAGCGTTCAGCGCAAAATCACACGCAAGACTGCCGATTATGCACATAGTCGTCTCGCCCGCGCTTTCGGGAACGCGCTGATTTGTTCTGCGGCAGTAGTCGGCAATTTTCTGCGGCATATCGCCCGATTGTGTAAAGCAGGGGTCGTTAGGGTCGATAAGACTTTCAAAGGGCTTGCATTCGCGCGCAGCATTTTCAAGGTCCTCATAGGTGTAATCGCTGCCAAAATTGTTGTAGTGATTACGCGCTTCCCGCAGCAGCCACAGACCCATTGTATCCTTGTGCAGTACTACCTTGTTTTCATAGCCGATTCCGTTTGAGAAGCCCGACAGGCTGACCTGGTCTGTCACAATCGCCTTGTCCAGCTCCGTTGCGATTGCAGCGCGATTTCCGCAGCAGATGAAAACATAATCGGAATCCGTACACGGAACAGCAGACGCAGCCGAGGCTATATCAAGTGAAGCACACGCAAGCACGGGTACAGGCTCAATTCTCAACTCCTGCGCCAGCTCCTGCCTTAAAAACCCGATTTGCTCGCCCGATTTTACAATAGGGCTGAAAAGCCTACGCGGGAGTCCCAGCTTATCTATCGCGCGAAAATCCCACGAGCGGGTAATGCGGTCAATCAGCAGGGTAGAAGCGGCGCCGATAAGCTCGCTGCGCTTTTCGCCCGTCAGCAGGTATGCAAACAGGTCGGGAATCATCAGCAGACTTTCTGCGCGGAAGAGCGTACTGCCCTCCTGCCGCAGCTGCGCAAGAAGCTGGAAAATCGTTTTGCTGCTGTGCGGATGGATTCCCGTACGCTCGAAAAGCTCGGCGGCGCTGATTGTGCCGTAGAGTTCATCCTCAATTCCGTCGGTGCGGGAATCGCCGTACTGTACGGGATTTTCAAGCAAATCACCGTTTCTGTCCAGCAGACCGAAATCAACGCCCCATGCGACAATGCTGATTGCGTCATAGCCGCCGTTGAATACTCCTATGCTCATGCCGATTTTCATTTGCGTGAACAGCTCGTCGATATTCCAGCGAATATGCCCCGCTTCCTGTATGGGAATGTTATCAAAGCTGTGAATATCCTCCAGCGTGAATGCTCCGTTTTCGCAGCGACATAGCATTGTTTTACAGCGGGAGATACCTAAATCAAAAATCAGAATTCGTTTTGCCATAACTGACCTTTCGTTGATTTGAGCAGAAGGTTACTGTTTTGGGTCTGAATTGACACGCAATGCGGTTCTGCTCAAACAATTATATTTAGCATATCCTTATTTTATCATCTATTTACAAAAAAGTAAAGCGGATTTTTCAGCAAATTATTTGTGCAAAATATACAAAAATCGGCTGATTATTTTTGCTCCGTATGTTTGATTGATATACTTGTAAATTAAAGAATTGTGTTGTATAATTATAACAAAGGCTGTGGTGAGAAACGGCTGGTTAATCGTTTTCACAAATCGGCTATTCGCATAAACGGAGGTGCGCTGTCAGTGAGTGATAACAGCATTAAGTGGATGCCCCTCGTCGGCATGGAGCTGTCCGCAGAAAATCTTGCGGCGGCTGAAAAGCTGCGCAGATTCGGCTTTGTCGTAAACTGCTCGGAGTTCGGCTCGGAGAAGTTCACAAAGGTTAGTCTGTGCATTTATGATGTGCTTGCGGAAAAGGAGATTCCGAATATTCTCCTTATTACCTCAAACCGCGAGCTTTACGGCTGGTACAGAATACTTATTACAAGTATCGGCGCTGATTTTAAGATTATTACGGGCGCTGCGAACGCAGTCGCATTCTTTTCAAAGGACTGCCCCAATCTTTACCTTATGTCCTCGGAAGCGCTTGCCAAGCCAAACGGGCTCAAGGCGCGCGCAGGCAGCGATTTTGTCTGGGATTTGGTAATCATAGATGAGGAACAGTGCGATTCCGTACCGGATTACGGCTTTTATTCGGAGCAGCTTCCGTGGAAGAGCGAGAAGCTTATAATAAATGCGCCTTTCCCCGCTAAAAAGGATGAGGACAGGGAAGCTCTTGTTTCGCTTATCAAGGGAGTGCTTTCCGACAGCGAGCTTGCAGCGTCTGCTGATGAAATCTCGTTTGATGCAGAGGCGTCGGTTTTAAGCTACGATTCTACCGTTATGAGGTACTACGACAGCAGAGTATATTCCGGCGAGCTGAAGCGCAAAATCATGTACTGCGACTACGAATTTACCGAGGCTTCGCTTGCCGGTCTGCGTAAACGCACCGACTTGCGCACAGGTTTGCCCTCGTACAGGTTCGGCGGCAATATTTTTGAGGATTACGACAGCGACGAAATCAAACGTACATATCTTAAGCCAAGCTACACGCGCTCCGATGTTGAGGATTTGCGCGGGTTTGACAAAAAGCTCGACAGCTTCCTGAAGCTGATGGATGATATAATGCGCGAACAGAGCAACCGCGCGATTGTATACTGCTCGGATAAGAACACGATTGAGTATCTGCGCAAGGTTCTGACATGCGTTTACAGCAATCAGGGCATAACAATCAAGGCGGCAAAGGGCGAATTCTTCGACAATGGCGATATAATCAGAAAGCTGAAGGTTGATGATTCTGCCGATTACCCGCGCATAGTGCTGGGTGTTGACGGTCTGGGCGCAGTTGGCGACGCTCTTGACAGAATCAACTATATAATCAACTACGAGCTTCCTTCCTCCGCTGCGCTGCTGGAGCGCCGCATGACGCGCCACGGCTCGAAGCATGAGGCAGAGCGCACATTTGTTCTGTTCCGCGACAAGGGAAGAATGTTTGATACCCGTGTGCTTGAAAAGCTGATGTTTACAACGCTTTCAAAGGCGTTTGCGGGCAATCTGCCGACGAGGAATATTCTGCTTGACCTTGAGGACAAGGCTGCGTATGTAAACGCAGTAACCGCTGACCTGAAATACATTATCGGCTATGCCAAGGAGGTAGACAACTGCCTCGACCTTATCAAGAAGGTCAAGTGCGACTACCCCGCAAACGGCGTTGAGAAGATAACCAATGCCAAGCAGCTCGCAGAGTTCGCAGAAAAGCAGCTTTCGCGTCTGTACAAGGCTTTCGGCATCAGCGAGCAGTCCTCCGAGGATGACATTACGGCTGCTGTGAACTCGCTGGGTGGGCTTTGCACGTTGGTTGACGGCAGGATAGTGCCTGTTTCGGCAGATATTCTCGATAAGTGCGCAAAGAGCTTCTCGGGCGAGGATTACAAGCTGATGAGCTTTGCGGCAGAGGCGCTTGACGGCGTTGAGAAAGCCAAGAAGCGTATCGACGACCTGCACAAGGATGAGAAATTCCACCTGCTGATAAAGAACGAGCTTATGTCGCTGAACGATTGCATTCAGTATCCGGTTCTGTTCGGAATCTGGAGATACAGGGTGCGCGAGCAGGATTCCAACCGTTCGTTCAGAGAGTATATCAAGATTTACAACGATGGTGTGTGATACCTCGTTTAATAAAAGGCTGTGCCGTTCCGCGCAGGCGCAGCGCATACATTTCACAGCGCGGAGAAACGAGGTAGTATTATGAGCGACAGCTATGAAGTCGTAGAAAAGCTGCTTGGTGATTTTTTCGAGCATCACTCTAAGGGTGACAAGGCAGGAATGTCCGAGGTGCTGCAGAAGATTCAGATGAAGCTGTTTCAGGGGGAAACAGACAGCGCACCGTTTAAGGATTATTTCAATAATATGTACTCCGGCAGAGGCGCAATCAATGTTTCCGCCATGCTGGAGGACTATCCGCGTGAGTCTATAATCCGTGAGCTTTTGCAGAACGTTTTCGGATGCGACTACGAGGAAAATGATATAAAGGTAGTAGTAGAGTTCCTTGACGAGGGTCAGGTTAAGCTTACCTACAACGAGACGGGATTCTCGCTTGAACAGGTGTTCTATTATCTGTCGGTCGGCAGAAACGAGGGCATTGCAGAGCGCGAGGGTCGGTTCGGTCTGGGCGCAAAGAGCGTATTCCTTAATGTAGATTGGTTCGAGATGCGCTCCAATAATTACAAGCTCCGCGTTGTAAACGACGGCGGCACGCTTAAGGTGCGCGAGCTGGAGCTTACCGCGCAGCCGTTCAAGCACACCGAAATCAAGTTCGGAATAGACAGGGAAACGCAGAAGAAGATTCACGACAATCTGGTTTCCATGACCTCGCAGAAGGGCGACTATCTCAACATGGTTGACCTGTGCTTTGCTTTCATCAGAAAGAAGCACCTCAAGTCCACCGACGAGCACGAAACACTTTCGCGCACGATTAACGTTGCGGTGATGTCGTTCGGCAGACCCGAGGCTGTGTATAAGATTCAGGAGTTCCGCAAGGAAGAGGGCGATATTCCGAAGATTCGCTTCTTTGAGAACGGCAAGAGCGTCGCAGACTTTATTCACGTTGAAAACGACGGCTTTGTATATCTGATTCCGTATGCGATTTCGGGCTCAAAGCGCGAGGCTGCAAAGGTTCTTATGCAGAAATACAACTATTTCTCTACCTTTGAGCTTACAGGTCTTGTAAGAGCCACCTCGCAGGATTTCATCAAGGAGCAGCTTTCGGCATTCTTCGTAAGCGTTCCGAATAAGTACATCACGGGCAACCGCGCGGGAATCCGCCACGACAGCCAGGAGGTTGTTTCCGAGGCTATTGAGAAGGACATTCTCGGCATTGTTGAAAAGTACGGCAATCTGTTTGTGCTGGAGCTTGTTCAGCGCCCCGATAACGCCGAGCGATATATGCTCAAGCCCAGACAGTATGTCTTTGAGTTCTTCTACAATTACATAACAAACAGCACTCTTGTCGGCGGTCTTAAAGAAAAGTTTATGAACAGCATCTCTGTTAAGATGCCCAATGCCGAAGAGCCTGTTACCTTTACCTCGCTTCGCGAGAACGGCTTCTGCACCGAGCACAGCGGAATCAGCAGGGAAGAGCATACCGACGGCACGGCAATGGGCTATCTTATGACCGACCTTGACCAGATGAACAACTGGTTTAACAGCGAGGCTGACCATGTGCTGTTTGCAAAGTACAATTGGTATGACCAGAGCAAGGATGAGGGCGGCAGCGAATACGTTTATGCGTTCCACATGGGCGAGGATAAGTACCTGATGTCCAGCGACAGCAACCCGCATATCCGCGATTACGACCTGTCCAACGGTTTTAAGAATATCATCAGCCTTAAGCTCAACAACTGCATTGTAAACGGCAGCGTTGAGGATGAAAATGCGCTTGCCGAGGCGTTTGCGGTTATCGACGAGATGTTCGGCGAGGATTACCGCATTGCCATGAAGTATTTCCAGTTTATCATCACCTCGGGCGCAACCACCATTCAGTTCGAGGTTTCCAAGATAAACATCGGCAATATGAAGAAGGCGTACGACGTTGTTGCTGCGCACGAAATGCGGTTTGAGAATCACCAGACCTACAACTCCGTAATCACGCTGATGGTAAACTCCTTCACAAACGGCAAGGAGCCCATGCAGTTCCTGCGTGAGATTAAGAGCCAGGGCGGCGAGGTAACTCTCGCGCTGGATATCAACAAACGCTATCGTTTCTCTGCTTACGGCAAGCAGTTTATGATACCGCCGCAGATTACAAACGCCGATTTGCTGGATATTATCGGTGATGTGTATGTGCTTATCGGCAGCGGAATGTTCAATAACAGAGTGTTTGACTTCCCGTACTCCTCGGGCAGATACAACTATGACGCCGAGGAGATTCTCACAGTGCTGCCTTCATGCGGTTCGGTAGAGGAAATCAATTCAAAGATTGGTCAGATTTACGTCTGCGACCTTTCGCTGGATAAGATTGCGCTTATCGGCGACGGTGACAAGATTATCAGAATTATTGATATGTCGGACCAGATTGCGCCTGCCGAAAAGGACAAGATAAAGAAATATATTGTACTGCGCGAGGGTCTGCCCAAGCACTTGTTCGCAAGATTTGTGGAGTTCATACTCACGGGCAGAGATACGGGCGTTATGGCGCAGCTGTATTCCAGCACGGAAGAGCCGAATCAGGTGCTGCTTGACCAGATTCCGTATTACTACAAGCCCGTTCCTACCATTCAGAAGAACGAGTTTGAGTATCTGCGCTCGGAGGTTCGCCGTATTTCGGGAATCAAGAACCCGAGAATTTACAAGAATTTCTTTGCGCGCGACATAAACGCAAAGCTTTACGGCTACGGCGGAATTTGCCCGTGCTGCGGCTATGAATCAAAGGTAATCAACAGCTTTACAATGAAGAATTTCTCCATTGGAATGCTCAACGGCGAGAAAGAGCAGAAGTTCAATTTCTCGCTGTATATGTGCTCCAACGATTTCTATGCGGCAGGCGGCTGGATTATCGACGATATCAGCATTGGCGGTATGTCGCCGTTCCTGTGGCTTGAAGAAATCGGCATGATTGAGTATATCCCGCCGGAGTTCCTGTACTGCCGCATTAAGTATCGCCCGCAGGTAACATACGATGTATTCGACGCGGATACCGATGAGAACACAGCAATGTCGCTGGGCGAAACCGTTTACGACGGCGCGCCCGAAACGCTCGACATTGTGCTGTCGCCTATGATGGCTGCCAAGTGGGTAGAGGACAACAGCAAGCTGCTTGCCTCCCTGACCGGCAGCGCAGAGAAGCCCTCGGAAGAATAAGGAATATTGATGAAGCCTCCGATTCGGGGGCTTCAGTTTTAGGAGAAAGTATGGAGAACACAGGATTGGTATTTTCAGGGGGAGGCGGACGCGGCGCATATCAGATTGGCGTATGGGCGGCGCTTGAAGAGCTGGGCTTTACAAAGCGGATAACCGCTGTATCGGGAAGCTCTGTGGGCGCCCTGAATGCTGCATTATATACCTCGGTAAGCTGCGAAAAGGCGGCGGAAATATGGTGCTCGATATGCCAGTCGGACCTTACGGATATGGCTGACATAAAAACGCCTGTGATGTCGGGGTCGGGCAGCGGCGCACGCGGACTGTTTTCGGGCATTGCAGACGCGCTGATGCAGATGGTTGAGAATCAAGGTGTGTTTTCGCGCGAGGGACTGTCGCGGCTTATCACCGAGAATGCAATCGACCGAAAAACCTCGCAGTCCGCGATACGCTGCTTTGCCTGCCGCGCGGATTCCGCAACACGAACGGCGCATTACACGGATTTAGCTAATCAGCCGCCCGAAAAGGTGACGGAGATTCTGCTGGACAGTACCTGTATTCCCTTGCTTTTCAGGCAGAACGGCGGGTATATCGACGGCGGAGTAAGCGACAATGTGCCTGTCAAGCCGCTGTACGACCTCGGTCTGCGCAGATTTATCGTGCTGCTGCTGCGCCCCGACGCCGTTTTTGACGAATCGCAGTTCCCCGACAGCGAGTTTCTGGTGCTGCGCCCGGGCGAGGGCATTTTTCTCGGATATTCCGGAGCAAAATTCATTGGCGACGGCACGGCAGATTTCAACGGTGAGAACGCCTATAAGCGTATCGCGCTGGGATATGAGGAAGGCATGGAGCAGCTGAAGGGTAAGAATTTTTGAATTTCATCAATTTTCCATTGTGATTCGCTTGACAGGTTTTCGGTAATGTTGTATAATAATATTGGACTTTACTTGGCGCGGAATCTTTGGGAGGATTCCGTAAAATAACGAAAGGACATAATATGGGGAAAAGAAAAATCAGGGGAATTGTTGCTGCGGTACTTGCAGCGCTTGTGGTTGCCGTGCCCTCTGCGCAGGCGGTAACAACGGATTTCGACGCAGAGATTAAGGCTCTGGAGCAAAAAGCGGAGCAGATACGAATAGAAAATGAAGCCCGCGAGAAGACGATAGGTACATATACCGGAGATATCAGCGAGAATAAAGAGGCAATGGGTCTAATCAATGACCAGATTGACGGTATCAACGAGGAAATCTCCGTAAACAGCCGCAAGATTACTGCCAAAGAGGGAGAAATCGCGCAGCACAAGAGCGATATCTACGATTTGGAGCAGGAGATAATCTCTCTGGAAGAAGAAATACAGCGCAAGGAGCAGCGTATTGCGGAGCTTGAGGAAGAAAACCGACAGAATCTCGACCGCTTTGCAAAGCTGATTCCTGTGCTGTACAAGAGCGATTCAACGGGCACAATACCTGTGCTTAACGGTTCAAGCGACTGGTATGATTTCTTTGTGTACAACGACGTTGTGCAGAATATCAGCGAGCAGAATCTCCGCTTTATGAACAGGCTGATGGATGCAATCGCAGAGCAGGAGAAGCTGATAGAGGATACCAATTCCGAGATAACGAAGCTTAACAGCAAGAAGCATAAGCTTGAGGATGAAAAGACAGCGCTTGAGGGCGAGCTTGAACAGCTTGAGCAGGATAAGACCGAGCTGAACGAGGATGTAAACAAGAAAGCCGCAGAGCTTAGCAAGTACGAAAAGCTCAACGACAACCTCAGCTACAAGATATCCAGCCTCAAGAGCCAGATTAGCGCCAGCAACGATGACGTTGAGGCGATTAACCTTGAGATTGAAAAGCTGATAAGAGCAAAGCAGCAGGCTGCCGCAGGCGGACCTGTGTACTCCTCGGACGGCTTCAGATGGCCGCTGGATTCAAAGTATCAGCTGATTACCACACCTTTTGGCTGGGACCCTTGGCGCAAGGGCAATCATTATGGCATTGACGTCGGAAACGCGGGCATTGGCGGGCAGAATATATACGCAGCGCAGTCGGGAACGGTAATTACGGCATATAATGACGGCGACTGGCACGGCGGTTTCGGCAACTACATAATCATAGACCACGGCGGCGGAGTATCAACGCTGTACGCGCATTGCAGCTCGGTTGCGGTATATGAGGGTCAGACGGTCAGCAAGGGAGACATAATCGGATATGTCGGCTCGACGGGCTGGTCTACGGGCAATCACCTTCACTTTGAGGTGCGTCAGAACGGCACAGCTACCGACCCGTTCGGATATTCGTACGAGTATGTATAAAAACTTGAGGCACACCTGACAGGTGTGCCTCAGGCTGTCGAAAAAGGGACATCTGGGTTTTCGGCAGCGTTGGGTAGATACTATTTCAATAAGCAGACCGCTCTGATTAAAAATCAGAGCGGTTTTTGTATCAGAATCTTGGCGTTGGCGGATTCTTGCTCTTGCGCCACGCTCTAAGCCAGAGGAATACAGCGACTATCAGCGCAATGAAAAGCAGCAGCTTGATTATAATTGAGAACCAATCGTAGCCCACAGCCTTCAGCGCGTGAACCCTGCCGTAACCGTCGCGGAAGAACATTACACCCGAATCTGCGGGGGCAACCACGCCGCCCGAAAAATTCTCCAGCTTTGCAAGCTTGTTGACGATAGGCTCGTCGAGTTCTTCGTTAATGTTTATGCAGTACAGCACCAATGCGTCCTCGTAATTTGCAACAGTGTACAGCTGCTGACCGTTGCCCGTACACATCCATGGTGAGGTTCCGCTTTTTATCTCGGAGAACACCTGTTCTTGTTCCATATTAAGGCTGTCCAGAACATATAACCCGCTGTCTGCGCAGACATATAAGCTGCCGTTATAGGCAAGCGGCGAGGTAAGGTCGTTGGCTTCAAGGTCGCAGTAGGTTATTGTACCCTCTTCAAAGCTGCCGTCGGTGTTAAGTCTGGCTCTGCCGACAGTGCCGTCGGTGCAGCTGAAATAAATTGCGTATTCTGTTGCAAACGGCGCAGAGGTAAGCTGCTTGCCAAGCTCTGTTTCGTAATATGAGCCTGTTTTTTCGTCAGCGGAAATCAGCCTTGTGTCGGCGCCGAATACTACTCGGTTTCCCTGCGCAGAAAGCGCGGTGACGCTTTCGGACGAGTATTCCCATACCGTGTTCAGATTGTCCGAAAGGTCAATGCAGCGCAGTGTTTCGCTGTTATCCGATTCTGTAATGACGTATGCCAGATTATCGTCTGCCGCGCAGGGCTCTGAAATTTCAGCGCCGAGGTCTTTTTGGGCAATCAGCTCCATGGTCTGAAGATTAACGGTGCAGATTCCGCTTTTGGTGGGCTGAATCAGTGTGTTGCCGATAACCGCGCCCGAAAAAACCGAGCATTGCTGCGGCAGCATTACCGAGCTTATGCTGTTGCCGTCAGATTCACTCTTGCAGAAAAGCTCGTTGTTGACCGCGAAGTAAACATTGCCGCCCGCAGAAAGCGGAGCGCCTGTAACATCGCCGTTTTCGGGAATGTAGCTCCACTCAACAGAGGTATATTTTCTGTCAAACGCGGAGGGTATAGGGTATATTGATTCTGCTTCGTTTCGGAAGCCTGCTGCGCTTGCCGTACAGGAAACCGCAGCCAGTGCAGCAACAGCTGCGGCAAAAATTGATTTTTTCATTCAGTGTGCCTCTTTGCGGAGTGTTTCTATCCAGTTTTCATCAGAAACCAGCTCCCGGTATTTTTCATCTGTCAGGGAATCTACTCTGATTTCCATGCCGAGAGAGAATGAGTAGATATAAATTTCTTTTACGGGCTTGCCTGTCATCATCGGCAGGATTAAGCTGTAAATCATCAGCTGCTTTTTGTAAGCGGGCAGCTCGTGCAGTATGGTATTTCTGCTGTCGCTCTTGTAGTCTACCAGCACGATTCCGTCAGATTCTGTGAAGAACATATCAATCCTGCCCTGAATTGCTGTGTCGCCGTCTGAATCAACATAAATCGTGCGCGCGGGTACCTCGGCAAAAAATTCATACTCGCGGTTGTAGCTTTCTGCGGCTAACATTCGTTTGCAAAGACCGCTGTTAAGAAATACCTCAACCTTATCTATGCCCCTTGTCATTATGTCGTATTCCGTAGGATTGATTTTTCTCTCATCGGCAAGCTGCTTTATAGCCTCGGCAGCGCTTATGTCAGCACCAAATGGGTAGTGCTCCATTGTGTGGTGGAATGCGTCGCCTACAACCTTGCCCGAAATATCAACGGGCTTATCGGAAAATGTCGGGTGCTTTAGGAATACAACCGCATGGTTATCTTGGCTGCTTTCGGTGTTTTCGTTGGAGGAAATCATGTGCGCAACCTCGGTAACAACATACTTGCTGCGAGCGGTTGTATCCTCAGAGTAACGGTATTCTGCGGTAATCATACCGGTCAGCTCGTCAACCGTCTCGGTGTCAGCAGTGAAACGCTCAATGTTCTTTGAGGCTGCGGCTGATTCGGGCTCTTCAAGCGGCGTGTCTGAAACGTAGATATTCAGACGGCTGTCCTTTATACCCAGCAGCTTACCGCTGCGGAAGACTATGCTGTCACACGGGAGATTTCCGTAATATCCCCGCAGCAGGGAATTAAGCAGCAATTTAGCTGGGTTATCCTTTGTGATTGCCACATCATATTTTGTATCCTTATAGGCAGCCAGACGAGCAGGCTTTTCACGCATTATCATAATCAGCTTTTCACGCGCACGGGTCATTGCAACATAAAGCAGACGCAATTCCTCGCCGATTAGCTTGTTCTTTTCTGCGTTTGAAACAGCATGATAGGAGTACGATTTGGTTTGTATCAGATTATCAATATCCACATCAACAAACGCAGGACCCAAATCCCTGTGAAAAACAATTGACCCAGATGTATCGCTTCGGTTAAATCTGCTTTCAAGCTCTGCAAGAATGCAAATCGGAAATTCCAGACCCTTTGAAGCATGGAAGGTCATCAGCTTAACGCTCTGCTCCTTACCCTCTGAGGTAGAAGCCGAGTTGAGTACATCAGAGGTTTTTTTGTTCTGAAGATTGTGAGAAAGGGTATCGGTATATCGCAGAAAATCGCTCAGCGAACCGCCGCCGGAGCTTTCAAAATCAGCGACATATCGCAGCAATAGTCTTACGTTTGCAATTCGCTGCTCACTGTCCTCATAGATTGAGAAAAGAGAAAAGTAATCCGTATCGTCGTATATTCTTCGGATTAGGGTTTCTACGGAGTTATTAGCCATAAAAGCGCGGAATTTTACAAGGTCGGCAATAAAGCGGCGGCACTTGCGGCAGCCCTCTGAAATCAATGATTCGTCTGTTTCGCCGTCTGAGTTAACGTATATTGCGCCCGCCTCGCGCAGCTTGGCAATAGTCTCCTCATATTTCTCGCGTTCGGGCGAATTGTCCTCATGGTTTTCGTCGGCAGGGGATTTGCATTTCAGCGGGGAATAAATCCTGTAACCGTTTGCCGCGCTGTTTATGCAGTGATACAGCGAGCTGTATGCGTTCTGTGATTTGAGCGGTTCAAGGTCGATATTAGCCTGCTTTGCTTTTTCCTCGTCAATTCCCATAAGCCCCAGACGCAGCTTGGTCATTTCCTCAAGTGAGAACATATAAAGCGGCGACATTAGTACAACAGCGGTTTCCTGATTAAGCATGGGATTGTCAATGATTTTCAGCAGGTCGATAATCAGCGAAATCTCATCTGTATCAAGGTAGCCCGCTCCACGCTCCGAGCTTACCGGAATACCCAGCAGCTCCAGCTCGTGCCTGTACATACCAAAACGCTTTTTGCCGCGCAATAGTATGCCAAAATCACCGTAATTGCAAGGACGCAGACCGTCTCCGTCCTTAACCATGAATTTGTTGTCTACCAGCTCCTTTATCTTTGCGGCAGTAAATCTTGCCTCATAGATATAGCCCGCATTGCCGGTTTCCTCATAATTCAGAATATGAATTTCGGTAGAATAATCCTCTTTATCAAAGCTCACAGGGTCTGAAGAAATAACGCTTACGGGAGCATCTTCTGCATCGGAGAAATCCTGTTCGCAAGCAGCATAATATTCACCTATCGCGTCATAATCCTCGGTTTCCGTGCCGGTATTCGGGTAATTTGCTCCCATAACCAACTGACCTGTTGCAGTGTAATTCACATCACCGTATTCTTCGGTCATATAATCGCAGAACATTGCGTTCACGCTGTCTATAACCTCTCTGCGGCTGCGGAAATTCCTGTTAAGCGGTAAAGCAGTAAAACCCTCGCTGCCGTTGCAAAGTCTTGCCATAATGGAGGAATCACCGCCGCGGAAGCCGTATATTGCCTGCTTTACGTCGCCGACAAAGAACAGATTCTTTCCGTTATCGGAAATCTTGCGGAAAATCTCGAACTGAATAGCGTTTGTATCCTGAAACTCGTCAATAATAATGCACTTGTATCGCTTTGACATAATCGCACGATATTCGTCATCTGTTGAGAGCTTTTCCAGCAGCAGCTTTTCGCAGTCGGCAAAGTCAACATAGCCCTCGTTCAGCTTAAGGCGTGAGTATTCCGCGTCAAATGCCATAACAAGACCTAAAAACGCATTGACTACCACAGCCTGCCGCTGCATATCCTCGCGGAGGGACTGCGCAATATTGCCCGGGTGCTTCGGAATTTCATGCTTGTCCTTGATAGTGGGGAATTTCAAATCAAATGGGTTCAGAATTTTGTTAATTGTAGTGTTAGCATTGGCAATCGGTACGCGCAAAGCCGTAAACATTTCCTTGTGTTCCGGGTATTTTGGATAGCTTACAATGGGCTTTTTTATCTTTGTAGGGTCAACGGGGTCAGCCTCACAAAAGCAAATATCAAGCAGCGCAGCTACACGGTCAATGCCGTTTTTTGCTTTTGCGTCATTGTACAGAGCTGTAAAAGTACCTAATGCTGCCGTATCGTTTTTTATGATAGTATCCATTGCCTTTACGGAAGCTGAGAAAGCCTTTATCAAATCCTTATCGGTGAGGTTTTGTATCTCACTGTAAATACTGTCGCGGTAGCTTTGCATTGCTGCAACAGAATTTACAAGGCTGTTGAACAGCGCGTCATATTTTTCTGTAACATCATTCAGGAACTGCTTACAGAATTTATCTTCGTTGGTATAGATGCCGCACCAGCCTTGCATAAGCCTTGTTCTGTCGGGCAAAGAGGTTACAGCCTTGTAGATACTTATTATATTCTCGGTAAGCTCCTCGTCATTTTTGAAAGAAAAAGTCTTGAACAGCTGTTCGCGCGCTGCTGCGTCATAGCTGTCGGAGTAAAAGTCATCCAGCACCGATTCAAGCGCTCTGCGGCGCAGAATCTCTGCCTTGCCTTCTTCTATTACCGAAAAGTTATACGGCAGACCGAACAAATCAGGAGACTCTTTAAGCAGACGCAGGGCAAAAGCGTTGATTGTTTCGATAGGCGCGCCGCGGAACTTAATCAGCTGAGATGAAAGATAATCGCGCTCCTGCTTTGAAGAAACGCTGTCAGCGGCTTTTTCGATTGCAGAGGACATACGCTGGCGGAATTCCTCGGCAGCGTTTCTGGTAAAGGTCATAATTGCAATCCTGTCCGCGGGTATATCCTCGTTCATATCACGGAGCTTTCTGACAACTCTTTCTACAAGCAGGGCAGTTTTACCGCTTCCCGCAGCGGCGCTGACCACTGCGGGCTGATTGGTCGGGGCGGAAATAGCCGCTTCTTGTTCGGGTGTCCATGTAATATCAGCCATTGTCGCTCTCCTTTATGTTTGATATCGCAATATCGGATTTCTTCGTTAAATCCGGCTTTTTGGTTTCACTCTGAGTGCTTTCGTCGCTGCTGTCATCCGTGCTGTCGGTATCAGAGGGGTTTGCGCCGTCTGTATCGGCGCTCTGCCAAATGACAGAATCATATACATCGGGTGAAGCTTTCCTTATGCAGTCCTTTTTGCTGCATATAGGTGAATAAACACAGTAACTGCATGGCGAGGAAATGTCCTCCTGCTGCTTGCTGCCGATAAAGGGCGCAGCAACGATATGACCGTCGTATATCTCGGTGAGAACGCTTTTTACAGCCGAAAGTACTGCATCCTTGATTTTTGTATACTCCGACGCGGCAGGAATATGCTCGGGCTTGTCTGCCATGCTGATAATACTTGCGGGTATTGAATCCTTGGAAAGCTCGCTGATACCCTCTGCATAGCCCGTCAGCTCATTTCCTGTTGCAGGGTCGATAAAATACATTCCCGATTGCAGATGCTTTTCAAGTCTTACTGCGGTTGCGGAAGGCGCTTTTTTCTTATCCTTTGCGCCGGATGCCGCAGAGGGGCAGTAGGTAACAGCGCCCGGCTTGTAATCGGGATTAGCGTCGCAAAGCGCAAAAAGATACAGCAGCATCTGAATGTTTATACCGCAGACTGCGTCACGGATATCAAACGTTGTTCCGCCTGTTTTGTAGTCCACAATTCGCAGATAGCGGTTGTTTTCATAAGGCAGCAGCAGATTTTTTTCATCTTCCTTTGCCTTGTCACGGTCGGGACCCTCGGGCTCGTTTTTATGTGTATCGTATGCGGAGTTATAGTTGAATGTGAATGTATCCACTCTGTCAACAACACCGTCAATATTAAGCGTCCTTGAACCTATATCCACTTTAAGCGCTGCTGAATTTACGGGCGTCTGCGCCGCATTCTGCGCGTCGGCTGTAAGCTTTGCTTCAAACATTATCGGGCGATAGCGCCGCTGTTCAAACTCTTTCTGGTGTATCCATAATAATTCCGAGGCACCGTCGGTAAGGTTGCTGTAAAGATATCTGAAACGGTTGTTCTTTCCCAGCTCACCGCCCATTTTTTCGGCAAGGTATTCCCGCAGTATGGAGAGCGCCTTGCTGTGAAGCTGGTCGGCAGACAGGGCAATAAAATCGCTGTCCTTGTCCTTGTATTCCTCCAGAACCCTCTGCATTACATAGTGCACGGCAATGCCGACTGCCGAGGATGTGTAATCCACGGTTTCTCTGCCCTTGATTTTCAATACCTTTTCGAGATAGTAATTAAGCGGGCACTTTATTGCCTTTTCGACATTGGTGGCGGAAATTGTATCATTCAGTATACTGTCAATATACCTGATATCAATGGTGTTGTCGCCGTTTTTGATGATACTGTCGGCAGCGCTGTCCAGACGTCTGATAAAATCCACGCTGCCTGCTTTCTCAAGCGCTGCACGAAGATTTGCTGACTGCTGCGAGCTTTGACGGCATATTGCTGCGTATTGCTGCTGCGCCGAGCGAAGCGAACGGCAGTAGAACATATAGTCGAGTTTTTCTGCTGTTATCGGCGTAACGCTGCACAGCTTTGCAACCTCGGCGATTGGCTCACACGGTGTAAGCCTTGCGCAGCTGTTATCCATTGAGGGGCAGGAGAGGTACAGCCTGTCCGAAGCAAGCGTCAGCGCTCTGTAAACCTCGTAGCGCGAGCTGTAATACAAATTTTCGCGCGTTTTTGCAATAGGTAAATCACACTCGTTGAGAAGCTCGGTTTCAAATTCGGAGAATACGCCGCTTGCTGCATTCTCGTTGGGGAAAACCCCGAGCGAAGCGCCTACGATAAATACTGCCCTTATGCCGATAGTACGCGTTCTGGTAATATCGCCTGCCAGAACAGCGTCGCGTACCTGCGGGGGCTTTGCAAGCATGGTATTGGTAAAAATCTCGCGCAAAAGGTCGCGGTATTGGCTTACTGGCATACGGCAGTCGCCCAGACCCTTGTACATAGCCTCAAATATGTCAAGCATAGTGTTCCAGAGCGTCTGATATGAGAACACAAGCTCGCTGTCGGTATCCGAAAGGCTTTCGCTGCCCGGGTTCTTGCAGCGCGCCGCGATAGCCTTGTCGATGTTCACGGTATTCAGCAGGAAGTCCGTAATCAGCTTAGTAATTTCGGCTCCGGTTCTGTGGGTGTTTCCGTATTGGTCCTTTTCGGTAAGGGCAGAGCGCAGGGAAATAAGCCCGTCCATGACAGCCGAACGCACTCTTTCTGCTGCCTTTTCGCGGGTATTCTCTGGGAAAGGCTGTGCAAGCTCGCTTGCGCGTACATTCCAGTGAAGCAGATATTCCTCAAAGGCGTTAATCTCATCAAAGCGTATGCAGTGCGTGGATTTGCCGTCGTAATCGGGAATCTGAACAAATCCCGTTTTTATGTAGGAGAGCAGATTATCAGACGTAAAGCTGCTCATAAGGTCCAGCAGCGTACAGGTCAGATTAACCAGCGGCAGATGACGAATCGTGGTGGGGATATCGCAGAAAAGCTTGATTTCGTACTTGTCGAACACGCTTTCCAGCGCAGATTTGTATTCGTTGGGCGAGGGGGTAACAACAGCGATATCTCGGCAGCGGTAGCCCTCCTCGGTTATCAGCCTTTTGATTTCTGCGGCAGCATAGTCAAGCTCATTATATACGCTGTCGGCTTTTATTATTTTTACATCCTCGGTTGAGTTATAGCTTGCGGTGCGCTCGTACAGCGAATCGGCAATTGCCTTGATTCCGTCGGAGTGAATACGTTCATTGCCCGATATGACGCTGTCAAGTCCGATAACTGAATTGCCGCAGACATCCTTTGCGTAATCTGCAATCAAAGCGATTTCATCATTTACCGCCTTAAAAACAACTCTGTCCGAATTGTATTCCGACATAAAAGAAAACACGGAACGTTCTGCAGAAGAAATAATGCTTTGAATGAATCTGTGCTGATTCGCGGTAAAGCCCGTAAATCCGTCAACAAACACCGAATACCCGCTGAAATAGCGGTTTTCGGCTGCAAGTGAAGCGGCAACAGAAGTGCTGTCAAGGCGGTCGGTGTGGTTTTCGGTAAAATAGCTGTTGTACTCGCGATAGATTTTGGCAATATCACGAAGCTTGTTAAACAGCATTGGATTAGTATCCCTGAAGTCCTCCGAATGTGCTTCAAGCCTGCTTGCATACTCTTCCGAAGAAATATCGGCGATTTTGAGCATGGAGATAGTCTGAAGCATTTTTGCGGCAAAGCCGGGCTTTTCGGCAGCTCTCTTAAACGCAGAAAGACCGTCGCCGTCCTTTACGCATTCGCGGACTGCGCGATACATATACAGCAGCTTTGTGGTTTCGTTGGCAGGCTCCAGCGTCGATTGATATACGGAAAGAATCTCGTCGGCAAGCTTGCTGAAGGTTCTTACGCGGATTTTGGGAATAAGCGTGGTTTTGCCCAGCGTTTTGCATTCTCTGAAAAGAGCAAGCTCTGTTTCGTACTCAAACTGGTCGGGAACGAGCAGAATTACCTTTTCTCCTTTATCCGCGCATTCAATAACACTTTTGCGAAGCGCCGCAGATGTGTCTTGTATGGCATTGCCCAGAATAAATCTTGTTTCAGCCATTTTCTTCTCCTGTCTGTTGATAATTGTTGCTTACCCTATACAGGTAGCTTCTGCCGCGTTTTCCTGTCTGTTCAATAATACCCACGGTTCGCAGCACCTCTGTGCGCAGACTTTTTTCACCGTCACGGGCAGCCTTTCGCAGCTCCTTGGCGGTAAATTCCGCCGGCAGACCCTCCGGCAGAAATTGCAGATAATCCGCTCTGCATTCCAGCCTTACCTCGTCCATAAGAGCCAGCGGTATTTTCTGAATATTCAGCTTTTGCCGCGCTTTTCTGTTTCGCAGGTCGGGAAGCGCGTTTCCGCAAAACGGTACGCGCTTTTCAACCTTCAGCTTTGCCAGAATAATCGTCAGACGCTCATTGCATAAAAACTCGCGGATTGAGTATAACTCTGCGAAGATTTTTACCCTTGGGTTAACTCTCCGCCATGCGCCCTCTTTAATTACCTCGCCGGTTTCTTCGTTTATATAAACCGTTCGTGTAAGCGCTTCAACAGGATGCACAATTGTCACGCAGCCTGCTTCAAGGAACACTTTCAGCTTTTCGGTCAGCGATTTCAAAGCCCGCGTTTGTATCTCAAATATGCCGTCGGCGCTTACTGCGTCGGCAAAGTATTTTCCGATTTTAATTTCCTGCTCATCGCTGCAAGGGGCATAGTAGTTTTTCAGCGCTGCGTGAATCAGCTTTTCGTTTTGCGTACCTACCGAGCCGTGCATACCGCGTATTCGCGTCTGCGCAGCGTTCAGCGCTTCGGTAAATCTGTCGGCGGGCTTACGCTCCAGCCTTTGTATGTACTCTGCGACCGCGCCCGAAGAATTGCTGCCGATTATTACATCAGCCGCGCGCTTCAGGTCGTCGCTTGCGTTGGAAACCGCCACGCCGATATCTGCGCAGCGTATCATGGAAATATCGTTTGTGTTGTCGCCAAAGCAGACTGTACGGTCTGCGTTTACCAGCCTTTTGACCTGCATCACAGCATTAGCCTTTGAAGCTTCTGCGGCGAAGATTTCGTACCACATCTCGTTTTCGATGTAGGTATCGACCTGATAGTTGTGCGCAAAGCCGTTTTTTGCGCTGAACATCTCGTCAAGCGTTTCTAATCCGATTGTGGGATTCAGCAGCGTAAAATAGAACACTCTGCCTTCAAAAAGCTCGTCGTAGTCCGATACTGCGCGAAGTCTCTTGTCATTCTTGCGGGAATCAACGTAGGTATTCACCTCGCAGAGCCTGTCGGCAAGGTACGAAACGCGCTCTTTGCCGTCAATGTAGCTGTAAACCAGCGGAGCGAGCCTGTGCTCAACAAAGAAACGCTTTGCTTTGGCAAAGGAATCCTCGTTGAAAACATTCTCGATAATATGCTCTCCCGTTGCGGGGTCGATTATAAAAACCCCGTTGAAGGTTACAGCGGGGCAGGAAAGGTCGAGTTTTTTTACAAGGGGGTACGCACTGGAAAACGAGCGGGCAGTGGCGTATGTAAACAGAACCCCCTGCGCGGCAAGCGAGTTGAGCGTAGCGACGGTATCGTCGGCTATGCTTGTATCGGGTCGCAGAAGTGTTCCGTCAAGGTCGGTTGCATAAAGTGTCATTATATACTCCTGCTTACATATCTACAAATCTGTGTGACAGCATATATTCGCGCAGCTGTTCCATTGTCGGAAGACCCTCGTTGTCGCTCTTGTACTGAATTTGCATACAGCCCACGGCATTTGCGCGCACAACAGCCTCGCCCAGCGGCAGTTCCTCGCAGATACCGCTGATTAGCCCCGCGGCAAAACCGTCGCCTGCGCCTACCGTATCCACAACGGCGTCGGCTCTGAAAGTAGGCGCAATGCCGCTTTCCATGCGGCTCTTGTAGTATGCGCCCATTTTTCCGAGCTTTATGACAATCTTCTTCGTTCCCTTATTCAGAAAATGCTCGGCGATAGCTTCTTTTTCTTCAAGCCCGCTTAACAGCTGCGCTTCACGCAGCGATGGCAGGAAAACATCCGCGCGCGCCGCAAATTCGTTGAGCAGCGCCAGAGTTTCATCCGATGTATCCCAAAGCTGACCGCGCATATTCGGGTCAAACACTACGGTGATTTCTTCCGCGCGGGCGCGTTCGGTAAGACGTCTGGCAGCCTCTGCTGCGGCGGAAGAAATGGTAGGGAAGATGCCCGAGAAGAACACTGCTCTGATATCCGACAGGTCAAGATGGTCAACATCATCCGCGCAAAGGTATGATGCGGCAGAATTTGCTCTGTAATAGTATATCTCGTGCTTGCACGGCTCGGCAATATTTTTCATCATAGCTCCGGTAAGGTGCCTTTCGTCGGTGATTATCAGGTCGTCGGAAATTCCGTTTTTCTTCATAAAAGCGCGGATTCGTGCGGCTCTGGGGTCGCAGCCCAGCCTTGTAAGATACCTCGCGTTAAGTCCAAGCCGCGTAAGTCCCACGGCAGTGTTAAGCTCCGCACCCGTAACAGAGGCGCTGAATTTTGATACCTCGCACAGCGCGCCTTCTTCCTGAGCCATAAGCAGCTCCATAGGCTCGCCGATAAGCAGAATATTAGTCATAATGTATCTCCTTTAGTGTCGGAAGCCGACACTGATAATAATTTTATTTTGTCAACACTAAAAATATTATAAGAACCTCTGCTGTTACCGAAATCAAAGATTTCGAACAGCAACGAGAACCTTGAAATATATGTTCGCCGCGTTGCGGCGGTCAGCTGCCGCTGACTGTGAGAACTGGCGTTCTCACAACATATATTATATCATAATTTCACAGAAAATCAAGCCTAATTCGGGACAATTATCGAAAACCCGCTTAAATTTTCGGAACATAATTCTTACGGAAGCTGCTTGGCGGACATCCGCAATTTTTTGTGAATATTCTGCTGAAATAGAATGCATCACAGAATCCGCAGGCATCGGCTATTTGTGATATTGTAAGGTTAGTGGTAAGCAGCATCCTCTGCGCGGAATCAATGCGCAGCATTGTTCGATATTCGTTGAGGGTAAGTCCCGTTTCGCGCTTGAAAAGCATACCCGCATACCTGTATGACAGCCCGCAGACGTTTTCGATTTCAGCCGAGCTATAATTCTTGTTATAGTTTTCGTCAATGTATTGCTTTATCAAACGCACAACGACAGAATTGCATTGTTTTATAACACTTTTTGCTGCGAGAAACACTTGCCACAGCTCCAGCGAGGCTTCAATTCGGTGTGCGCTGTTATGATGAGCGACTGCCTTTGCAAAAGCCGCTCGTGCTTCTCCTGCGGGTGAATGATAGCTTAATTTGGGTATTTGGAAATAAGCATTTGAGGTTTCCGCGCTGCAGTACAGCATATTCTGCGGAAGAGTTACCTCTTCTTTGAAATCAACTGGACTGTTATTCTCCGGCATAGGTATAGCGTCGCACCGGGGCTCGTCGGCGATAAAATGAGCATAGAACCATGATGTGCCGATTTCAAAAGGCTTTTCGCCCCAATGATGAACTCCCTTTTTCAGAAAGAACAGCGTATCGGCGGTCAATGTATAGGTACTTCCGTCCTCGATTATTTCCATAATCCCGCTTGTAACATAAATGGCGACATTAAATGACGCGGTACGGTCACAGTGAATCATTGGTTCGGCTGAAATACTGTATCCTGCCTCGAGTATAATCGGCATTGCTGTGCAGGGTATACAAATCTGATTTTTGTCCATGCAGACCCTCCTGTCTGTAAAGGCGGCTTTTTCACCTTACACACATAGTATTATATCACATTATCGGATTACCTTCAACCGATAATTGTACAAAAACACATATATTTCTGAAAATAGTCTATTTACATTCCTTAACGGCAGAGCTATAATAATATTACAAAATCTTGTTAGGAGGACATAATATGACAGACTTAACCATGATAAACCGCTTTGTAATTAACGATACATTTCTGGGAAGATACCAAAAGCTGGTGCGAGAGAGCGTTATTCCGTATCAGGAACGTGCGCTCAACGATATGATAGAAGGCGCGGAAAAGAGCCACTGTATAGAGAATTTCCGCATGGCTGCGGAGGTCTTGAAAAAAGGCAGCTGTGACGGAGAGTTTTACGGCATGGTATTTCAGGACAGCGACCTTGCAAAATGGCTTGAGGGCGCGGCGTATTCGCTTGCGCTGCACCCCGACCCCGAGCTTGAGCGCCGCTGCGACGAGGTGATTGAATTAATAGGCGCAGCGCAGCACCCCGACGGCTATCTCAATACATATTTTACCGTAAAAGAGCCGGATAAGCGCTGGACAAATCTGTGCGAGGCGCATGAGCTGTACTGCGCGGGTCACATGATTGAAGCGGCGGTTGCGTATGCCGAATGTACCGGAAAGACCGCTCTGCTTGATATTATGCGCCGAATGGCTGACCATATTTATAACCATTTTATCACCGAGGGTGCAGAGGGCTGGTCGGGTCATCCCGAGATTGAGCTTGCGCTGCTGCGGCTGTATCGCTGTACGGGCGAGCAGAAGTACAGGGAACTTGCGCTGCATTTTATCAATGTTCGCGGAACCTCGCCCGACTATTTTCTGCGCGAGCGTGAAAAATGCAAGTGGACGGTCTGGGGCAACAATCCGATTGATACCGAATATATGCAGTCACATCTTCCCGTGCACGAGCAGACAGAAGCTGTCGGTCACGCGGTACGCGCGGTGTACCTCTATACGGGAATGGCTGACGCAGCCGCCGAAACGGGGGATTCCACGCTTGCCGATGCCTGCAAACGGCTTTGGGAGAATCTCACGCAGCGCAGAATGTATGTAACGGGAGCAATCGGCTCTGCGTATGAGGGCGAGGCTTTCACCGAGGATTTTCACCTGCCCAATGATACCGCCTATGCCGAAACCTGCGCGGCAATCGGTCTGATATTCTTCGCGCGGCGTATGCTTAAGCTGGAAAAAAACTCAAACTATGCCGATGTTATGGAGCGCGCATTGTACAACTGTGTTCTTGCGGGAATGGAGCTTGACGGCACGAAATTCTTCTATGTTAATCCTCTGGAGGTGCTGCCGGGAATCTCCGGCAAGGCGCGTTCGCATCCGCATACTTTACCCGTGCGCCCGAAATGGTTTGCGTGTGCGTGCTGCCCTCCGAATGTTGCAAGACTGCTGCCGTCGCTTGCAGAGTACGCGTGGGATGTCGAGGGCTCTACCGTTTATTCGCATCTGTTTATCGGCGGCGAGCTGGATTTATGCGACAAGGCTGGCGGAAAGATAGCGCTCAAATCCACAATGCCGTTTGACGGCGAGCTGGAATACCGCTTTATTCCCAATGATTCCGTTATGGATATCACGCTTGCGGTAAGGCTTCCCGATTGGAGCAAAAATACGGAGATTATAATTGACGGCAAACCGGTTGAATATCGCACCGAGAACGGCTATGCTTATCTTTCGGGACAATTTACAGCAGAATCTGTAATATCGGTAAAGCTTGATATGAGCGTCAAAGTACTGCATTGTTCCGAAAGAGTAAGCGCTGACAGCGGAAAGGCAGCCGTTCAGCGCGGTCCGCTTGTTTACTGTGCAGAGGGAATTGATAACTGCGGAGCTGTAATCAATCTTGCAATAAAGCGCGGGGGCAGGGTCAGCGTGGGCGAGCTTGAGCCCGATAAGCTGTGCGGTGTTCGTATGATTACCGTTGAGGGCATACGGACAAGCTCAAACGGCAGCAAGCTGTATTTCTATGACGCTCCCGAAGAGCAGCCGTGCGAAATCAGAATGGTGCCGTATTACTCATGGAGCAACCGCGGTCTGAATGAAATGCGAGTGTGGCTTCCCGAAAGATAAAATAAAAAACTCCGCCGATAATCTCGGCGGAGTCGGATTCGGTATAAATTTTATTCCTTTGCGGAATCCTCTGCGTCCTTTTTCAGAGCGTCGCGGATTTCCGTAAGCAGAACAATCTGGGGGTCGGGCTTGGGCTCGGGAGCGGGCTCTTCTGCCTTTTTCTTCTCAAACTTGGCTCTTACGGTGTTTGCAATTTTTACTACAATGAATATTGCCAGCGCAATCAGCAGGAAGTTAATGATTGCGTCAAGGAATACGCCGTAACGGATAGCAAGCTCTTCCTTAATAACCTCGCCTGCCTCGTCAAGCTCGGCAGCTGCCAGCACGATTTTCAGCTCTGCCATATCAATTTTGCCCGTAATCATACCAAGAGCCGGCATAAGCAGGTCAGAAACGAGTGAGTTAGCAATTTTTGTGAATGCTCCGCCGACGATAACACCGACAGCCATATCCAGCACATTGCCTCTGGTTATAAATTCCTTGAATTCCTGAAATATTGTTTTTTTCTTGTCTGCCATAATTTAGATGTTCCTTTCATAATATGTAATGTATTTTTGCAAACTACATTATATAATAAAAGTCGCGCTTTGTCAATGTTTTTTAAGTAATTTGCGAATAAATCAAAAAAATTTGCAAAAACACTTGACAAATCGGAATTGTTGTGCTAAAATAATTATGCTGTTCTAAAGACAGCAGGTTATCGCAAGATTTTAATGGTGAAAACCGCCTGCCGAGGAATGGGATGTGTATGAATAATACTGCGTTCCTTTCTGTTATGTCGGAGAGGAATTTTTTATTGATTGCATTTCCTGCTTTGAAACAGCCTATTTTTTGAAGAAGGAGTGAATCTGAAATGCCTAGCACAAGCATACTCGAAAAGAAGCAGCAGTTTGTAAACGAGCTGGTTGAGAAGCTGAAGGGTGCTGCCGGCGGTGTACTCGTTGATTACAAGGGTATTACTGTTGAGGAGGATACCAAGCTTCGTAAGGAGCTGCGTGAGGGTGGTGTTGACTACTTTGTAGTTAAGAACACACTTCTCAGACGCGCTGCTGAAATCGCAGGTATTGAGGGTCTTGAGCCTGCTCTGTCCGGTACAACGGCAATTGCTCTGTCCGCAGAGGATATCATCATCGCCCCCAAGATTCTGCACCAGAAGGCCGAGAAGTCTGACGGCAAGTTCGCTATCAAGCTCGGTTTCGTTGATGGCAAGGTTATTTCCAAGGAAGAGGTTGAGGAATACGCAAAGCTTCCCTCCAAGGAAACTCTGCTTTCTCAGCTCGTATTTGTTCTGCAGGCTCCGATGCAGCGTCTTGCTATCGCTGTCAGCGAGGTCGAGAAGAAGAACACAGAGCAGTCCGCTTAATCGCGGCGTAGGCGCGCGGAAATATGCGCGTAATAATCAAACCGCGGCATAACGCGGAAACAACATAATAAAATTATATGGAGGTAAATTATCATGGCTTCTGAGAAGATTTTAGGTATTGTAGAAGAAGTAAAGGCTCTTTCCGTTCTTGAGCTGAACGAGCTGGTTAAGGCTATCGAGGAGGAGTTCGGCGTATCTGCTGCTGCTGTTGCTGCTGCTCCCGCTGCAGGCACAGGCGCTGCTGCAGCTGCTGAGGAGAAGACAGAGTTTGACGTAGTACTCGCTTCCTTCGGTGACAACAAGATGGCTGTTATCAAGGCTGTTAAGGATGTTTGCGGTCTTGGTCTTAAGGAGGCTAAGGAGCTCGTTGAGTCTGCTCCTAAGGCTATCAAGGAAGGCGCAAGCAAGGCTGAGGCTGAGGAACTCAAGGCTAAGCTCGAAGAGGCAGGCGCTAAGATTGAGCTCAAGTAATCTGCTTGTTGCTTAAAGGCAAAACATTATTCACCCTTTCCGTTCGCGGTGAGGGTGATTTTGTTTTTGAGGATTTTTTGTAATATCACTTGACAAGTCGGAGCAAAATGAAATATAATGATATTGTATTTCTGATAGGGAGAGGGTTGTGCAATGGCAGATGAAAACATACACAAGGGACACCGCCAGCGTATGCTGAAGAAGTATCTCGAGCATGGAATAGAGTGCTTTGAGGACCATGAGATACTTGAGATATTTCTGTATTCTGCCTATACCAGACGGAACACGAACGATATCAGTCATAAGCTGATTCAGCGGTTCGGCTCGCTGGAGGGCGTTATGAATGCGGGCTACGAGGAGCTTATGGAGGTTGATGATGTCGGCAATACCGCTGCGGCAATGATTAGCTTTATGAAGGATTTTGCCAAGCGGTATAATCGCGAGGAATTTACGGGGATAAAGCTGGACACCTCGCTTGCAATGCGCGATTTCTGCTTTAATCTGATGCGTCACAGCGCTGTTGAGGAGGCACACGTTCTGTTTTTAGACCAGACGCTGAGCCTTATCGGGGAATCAAAAATTGCGCACGGCGGCGCCGATTCGGTTGAATTTGACCTGCGATTTATAGTCAGCAAGGCAATTCGTACGCAGTGCTGCAATATTGTTCTGGCGCACTGCCACCCGCACGGAGTGCTGCTGGCTTCCTCTGCGGATGTATCTGCAACCAGACGGGTTGCGCAGTCGCTTGCGGGAATAGGCATAAACCTGATAGACCACATAATCGTTAATGAAGAGGACAGCTTTTCAATGAGAACCGCCAGACTTCTGCCCGATATCTGGGATTGATACATAGAATAAATATACCGGAAAATAATATGAGAGAAATTACAGTTACCGAAAATGACAGCGGACAGCGCGCAGACAGATTCTTGTCCAAGCTGTACCCAAAGCTGACTATATCGCTGATTTGCAAGCTGATGCGCAAGAAGCGAATCAAGCTGAACGGCGCAAGAACAGAGCCGAATGTTAAGCTTGCTGCGGGTGATGTATTCTGCTTTTATTTAAGCGACGAGCTTTTGGAGCAAAAGCCTGCCGATGATGATTTTCGCAGTGCTTCGGATGAAATTGAAGTCATCTATGAGGACGCAAATATTCTGCTGGTAAGCAAGCCCGAGGGTATGGTGGTTCATGAGGATGACGACAATACCTCGGACACGCTTATTAACAGAATAAAATGCTATCTGTGGAAAAAGGGGGAGTATATCCCCGAGAATGAGCAGAGCTTTGCGCCTGCGCTGTGCAACAGAATAGACCGCAATACCTGCGGGATAGTGATTGCGGCAAAAACAGCCGAGGCGCTGCGCGTGTTGAATCAGAAAATCCGCGACAGGGAGCTTACAAAGCTGTATCTTTGCGTAACGGCGGGAACTCCGCAGCCTCGCGAAGCCACTATGACCGCATATCTGCAAAAGCTGGAGCAGGAGAACAGGGTAGTGGTTTCCGACCGAAAAACGCCTGCAAACAGAACGATAAAAACCAAGTACCGCGTTATAGATTCAATCGGCTCGCAGAGCCTTGTTGAGGTAGATTTGCTCACCGGAAGAACGCATCAGATACGCGCGCATTTTGCGTATGTCGGACACGCACTGATGGGCGACGGAAAGTACGGCAGCAATAAACTGAACAAGCAGTACGGCTACAAAACACAGGCGCTGTGCTCGTACAAGCTGAAATTTGAATTTACCACGCAGGCAGGCTCGCTTGCGTACCTTAACGGCAGGGAGTTTACTCTGCCGAATATTGAGCAGCTTTGGTTTGTAAAGCGATACATGGAGATAAAGGAGAGCGCAGGATGATAACGGCGGTAGTTTATGAGAGCGGCACAGGATTTACAAAGCGCTACGCGCAGCTGTATGCGGCAAAGCTGGAGCTTCCGTGCTATACGATAAAGGAAGCTGCAAAGCAGCTGGAAAAGGGCGCTGAAATCGTGTTTTTCGGCTGGGTTTTCGCAAACAAGATAAAGGGACTTAAAAAGGCAGGCAAACGCTGGAGACTTGTCTGCAGTGCGGCTGTGGGAATGAATAAACCAGGCAAAACCTATAACAAGCTGCTGAAAGAGGCAAATCCCGTTTCTTTCCCGATATTCTACCTGCGCGGCGGAATAAACCCGGGAAAGCTGCGCGGTTTCAGCGGGCTTATGATAAAGATGCTTGCGGAGGACCTTGAAAAGAGCAATAAGCCCGAAAATGACGAAACAATTCAGCTGCTTAAATCGGGCGGCGACTTTGTTTCGGAGGAAAATCTTTCGGAGATTATTGCGTTTACATTAGATAAGATTTGATTGTGTACAAAAGAAAGGAAGCATTGCATTGGCAAACGATAAAATAATCATCAGAGGCGCGCGTGAGCATAATCTTAAAAATATAGATGTTGAACTGCCGCGCGATAAGATGATAGTTATGACTGGATTATCCGGCTCGGGAAAATCATCTCTCGCATTCGATACAATATTCGCTGACGGTCAGCGCAGATACATGGAAAGCCTTTCGTCGTACGCGCGAATGTTTCTGGGTCAGATGGAAAAGCCCGACGTTGACAGCATTGAGGGACTATCACCCGCGATTTCCATTGACCAGAAAACCACCTCGAAGAATCCCCGCTCAACAGTAGGTACGGTAACCGAAATCTACGATTATCTGCGACTGATGTACGCGCGCGTGGGAATACCACACTGCCCCGTCTGCGGCAGGGAGATTCGCCAGCAGACTATCGACGAAATAGTAGACCGTGTGCTTACCTTGCCCGAGAGGACAAAATTCATGGTGCTTGCGCCGGTAGTAAGGCAGCGCAAGGGAGAGCATAAAAGCGAGTTTGAGGCAGCAAAGAAATCGGGCTTTGCAAGAGTACGCGCAGACGGCATAGTGTATGAGCTGACCGAACAGATTCCGCTTGAGAAGAACAAGAAGCATTCTATTGAGATAATAGTAGACCGATTGGTGATAAAAGACGGAATACGCTCGCGCCTTACAGACAGCATTGAAACAGCAGGCTCGCTTACGGGCGGACTGGTTTACATTGAGGTGATGGACGGAGCAGACGGCAAGCCCAATACCGAGCTGCATTTTTCGCAGAGCTATTCCTGCCCGGAGCACGGCGTCAGCATTGAGGAGCTTGTGCCGAGAATGTTCTCGTTTAACAATCCATACGGCGCCTGCCCGAAATGTACGGGCTTGGGCTGTTTTCAGCGTGTAGACCCTGCGCTGATAATTCCGAATCCCGAGCTGTCGCTTAAAGACGGCGCAATCAAGGCTTTCGGCTGGAATTACAGCGAGGGAGCGTATGCCGCAATGTATATTGACGCGCTTGCCCGGCGCAACGGTTTCAGCGTTGAACAGCCTGTATCGGAGCTCTCCGATAAGGCAATGGGCGAGATTTTGTACGGCACAAAGGGTGAGAAAATTCTGATAAAGCGCCCGAAAGCGCAGGGCGGCGGTGAGTTTTATACCGATTTTGAGGGTGTAATAAATAACCTTGAACGCCGCTACCGCGAAACCTCTGGAGCTTATGCCAAGGAATCCCTTGAAGAATACATGAGCGACGTTGAGTGTCCCGAGTGTCATGGCGAGCGATTGAACCCTGCGGCGCTTTCGGTTACGGTTGGCGGCAAAAATATCATGGAGTTCTGCCGAATGTCGGTAAACGACGCGCTTGAATTTATTGATACGCTGCAATTTTCCGAGCGTGACAGCATGATTGCCGGGCAGATTATCAAGGAGATTAAGTCACGTCTGGGCTTTTTGCGCAGCGTGGGTCTTGAATACCTCACACTTTCGCGTTCTGCAGGAACATTATCGGGCGGCGAGAGCCAGCGAATCCGCCTTGCAACACAGATAGGAAGCTCACTTGTAGGCGTGCTGTATATACTGGACGAGCCGAGTATCGGACTTCATCAGCGCGACAACGATAAGCTGATTGGAACGCTGCGCCGTCTGCGCGATTTGGGCAACACGCTTATCGTGGTCGAGCACGACGAGGACACAATGCGCGCGGCGGATTATATCGTTGATATCGGACCGGGCGCGGGTGTAAACGGCGGAAATGTTATTTACAGCGGCGACATAAAAGGGCTGCTAAAGTGCAAGGAATCCATCACGGGTCAGTATTTAAGCGGCGCGCGGAAAATTCCTGTTCCCGAAACCCGCCGCAAGCCCGACGGAAGATGGCTTTCCGTCAAGGGGGCAGAGGAAAACAACCTGAAATGCGTTGATGTTGATATCCCGATTGGAGTATTTACCTGCGTTACAGGCGTATCCGGCAGCGGCAAAAGCTCGCTGGTCAATGAGATAGTCTACAAGCACCTTGTGGGCAGACTTAACCGCGCAAGAGTTCGTGCGGGCAAATTCAAATGCATGACGGGAATCGAAGCGCTCGACAAGGTAATTATGATAGACCAGTCACCGATTGGCAGAACCCCGCGTTCCAATCCTGCCACATATACGGGTGTTTTCGGTGACATTCGGGAGCTGTTTGCGCAGACGAATGACGCAAAGATGCGCGGCTATACAGCGGGCAGATTTTCGTTCAATATCAAGGGCGGCAGATGCGAGGCGTGTGAGGGCGACGGTATTCTTAAAATTGAGATGCATTTTCTGCCGGATGTTTTCGTGCCCTGCGAGGTGTGCAAGGGTCACCGCTACAACCGCGAAACTCTTGAGGTAAAGTACAAGGGCAAAAGCATATTCGACGTGCTGGAGATGACGGTTTCCGAGGGTGTTGAATTTTTTTCGGGCATTCCGAAAATACACAACAAGCTGAAAACCCTAGAGCAGGTCGGTCTTGGCTATATCAAGATAGGGCAGTCCTCCACAACGCTTTCGGGCGGTGAGGCGCAGCGAATCAAGCTTGCAACCGAGCTTGCCAAGCGTTCAACCGGTAAGACGATATATATTCTTGACGAGCCGACGACGGGTCTGCACACCGACGATGTACGCAAGCTGATTGACATTCTTCAGCGGCTTGCCGATGCGGGTAACACGGTTCTTGTAATCGAGCATAATCTTGATGTTATCAAAACCGCCGACTATATCATAGACATGGGTCCCGAGGGCGGCGATAAGGGCGGCACTGTGATTGCCAAGGGTACGCCCGAGGAGATTGCAGCTGCGGATGTATCATATACGGGTCAGTACCTTAAGCCTCTGCTTAAATAGAATGGACGGCACTCCATATAGGAATGTCGCTCATCCTGTCGAAAAGCTGTTATTTGCCCGCGAAGCGGGCTTTTTAATCCCATTTTTTGCCCCAGCTTTGCCGGGGCAAAAAAAATACTTCTATCCCGGCAAGTGTGCGCTTTGGCGGCGTAGCCGACAAAACGTGCGCGTAGCTGGGATGTTTCGGCGCAGCAGGACGCTGCAAAGCCGAAAACAAAGGTCCGGCAAGGATGCCGGACAACCACGTTTCGGCGAGTGTAAGTCACAACGGGACTTTTTCGACGGTCTCGGCTACATTCCATATAGGAATGTAGCTCCAGTTTGTCGAATAAGTGATATAATCAGGGCGGCGAGAAAGTTCCGTATACCGGGAGTCCGCGCCATGACTGGGTTTTGTGCCTGTCATGGTGCGGAGCGACACCGCAGACCGGACTTTTTCGACAGACTGTGTCGACATTCCATATAGGAATGTCGCTTTTCAGCTCAAATTATAGCAGCAAAGTGCAGTATCAATCTGCTAAAGCGATAAAATCCGAGCAGTTTCAGCGTGAATGGTACGGTTTTTCAGCGTGAAATGCAGACCGTTTCACTTGAAAAAAACTGAAAAATATATTATAATAATACTTGTAAAAGAGATAGGCTTTGGGATGATACTGCACAGTATTCTGACAAAATCTTAACCGATTTTTGGATGAATTGCAAAAATTGGTTGACAAAAAATGAAAGATATTGTATAATGAACATAGGTTTTGTCATAGACCTGCGTTGTTCTTTGGTTTTGCGGCTTAATCTTAAACGAGAATATAACCGCATATAATTCATCGGGACAGGCGCGGAGGTAACGTGGTGAAGAGTGAAGCAATCAGAAAAAAGAAGCCTCGTGCTGAAAACGATTTTCATGCGCAGCATGATGCAATTCGTGCGCAGACACAGGCTCAAATTTCCGCCTCGGCGGGATTGACACAGAGCGGCAATCTTGTTCAGGACCCAATCTATCATCTTTCATCACAGCTGACGCAGAATTTTGATGAGGTTGGCAGAAGAAAGAATGCCGAGCGTCATAAGAATGACGAGCATAAGAACGAGAGCGAGACAATAGCACAGCGCAGAGCTTCGGGCGACAAGCGGGAGCTGAACGACTCACAGATTAACGAGCTGCGCAAAAGGCATGATTCTCCCGTGTACAGCCACACCGCAAAGCAGCTTCAAAACGGCGACTTCTGCGATAGATTTTCGAATTACGCTTTTACGAACGGAAATCTTGCCGCGTCGGTGTTTACGGGAACATCAAAAGCGGTGTTTACCTCTTGCTTATGCAGAGGCGCAATGCGGCGCGGTACAGAGCGTGATGTGCAGAAGGGTCTTAACGGCGGCAAAACAAAGAATGTACCGCTTGACGGACAGCCTGCGGGACTTATCTTCAACAACAGCAGCATCAATAAGGACGTTGGCTTGGCAGCGGGAATCGTAGTGGATTCCATACGCAGCTCAATCAGGGTTATGGATATATTCAAGCAGCTGGTTGCCGACAGCGGCAGTCAGCCTAAAACGTGGCTTGAACGCAGGGATGTTACAACGCTGAAGCAGATGTACCCGTTTCTGAATACAGACGAGGATGACGCGCTTATCGCAAAATATTCGGCAGAGCTTAAGCAGCTTGGCAACGACAGCACGCCGGAGGGCTTGTCAAAGCGCAGGGTTTTTGATGCGGCGCTGAAAAAAGCCGAGGCGGTAAAGTCGCGAAAGCTTTCCGAGCAGAGAAAGTTCCTCACAAAGCTGGAGGAAATGCTGAACAATGCGCGGGAAGCCGAAAAGATGTTCCTTTCAGACGAGTTTCTAAGCGAGGCGGAAGAAGCCGTCAGATTAGCATACGATACTCCGCCGGAGGACAACAACCGCAATATTCTGGGTGACATTCTTCTTGGAGCAGCAATGCTGGCATCCGAGGCAGAACACAGCAAGCAGGAGGAAAGCGTGCAGGAACAGACGGAGAAACAACCGCAGACTGCCGCTGATAGGAAAAAGGCTGATGTTAAACGCAGAAAACAGCGCACAGAAAACAAACCGAAAGCAGAATCAGGAGAAGCGGAGCAATGAACGCGAGAACTCCGATTTTGGCTTTAGTGTTTCGGATATATCGCCTGCGGTAATATGTACTGCGGCGGCAATCGGCTCAACGCAGACAGTGGCAGCGGGGCTTACACAGGCGGCTTCAACGCTTGGTAATCAGAATCTGCTGGCAATGCTTGAGTATGGCTCGGAGGAGTCGAAAAGAATCGGCAGTATCGCTTCGATAATGCACGATGAGGAAAGCAGAATCAGCTTCGGCGGGTGTCCCGAAACGGAGTTTACCCCGCGAGAGGCATTTGAAGCGGCAGAGCAGGTGAGCTTCGGCGGAGATTATCCGACGGTCGGTTTTGCGGCTGTTGAAGCGCTCACGCAGCCGTATATGGTTTAAGGAGAATGTATGCATATTAAGCTGCTGAAAGCAATGCTCGATATGCGAGGCATTGGTTATACCGAAGAAAACGGGCAGCTGAAGCTTGCTGTTCTCTGCGGAGGGCACAGGCTGGAAACCGTTTTTATATCGGATAAGGAAAGCTTTTTGAGAATGTTTGTGCGCTATCCGTGGAGTATTTTGCAGGAACGGCGCAGCAAGGTTCTGGAAAGGCTGGATGAGCTGAACGGTACGCTTAGAGCAGGGTGTTTTCTTACGCTTGACGGGTATGTGGTATTCAGGTACGGCTCATACATATTTGATGAATACACCGCAGGCGAAAGCGTTTCGGACCTGTTTCTGACAGGTATCGCCGCAGCGGATAGTCACTGGAACGATATATATGCCGTGTGTGCGGCGAATGAAATGGGGCTGTGAAATGGGATTTGATTTTTCCGCAATGGGAACACCGTATTCTTCACAGCGCCGCATTACCGAGGATTTTGTGAATATCCTCGATATGCACATCTATTACTTTTACAAATATCACTCATGGGTGGGACCCGACAGCGCAATGCAGAACATGATGGGCGTTGTGGTTTCGCGCGAGGAGTTTGAAGGCAATCTGATGAAAGCAACCGATTCGCGGGCGTTTTCTTTGCTGACATCCGAAGAAAGTCAGGAACTGCTGGATATGCGCGAGTATTTTATAAGCAGAATCACCGTGACGGAGGATTCGCCGGAGATACCGATAATACGCGCGATAAAGGCTTTTGGTCTGAACACCTTTGAGCTGATGGTCTTTATGACAATGCTTACCTGCGAGCTGAATAAAAAATATGAGAAGCTGTTTGTGTACTTGCAGGATGATATCACAAAGAAAAATCCCACTGTCGAAACGGCGATAAGGCTGTTTGCAGACCCGGGCGATGTGGTTTCGGAGTATTTTTGTTACTTTGACGAAAACAGCGTGCTGATGAATTTTTTCGCAGCGCCGTCAGAGGGAACGCTTTGCACAAAGCTTCTACGGCTGTCAAAGGCAGTGTTTGCTTATGTAACGGGCAGCGGCGACAAAAACAGCTCGGTGTATTTTGACCACACCAAGCCGCTGCACGATTTGTACATAGATAAAAGTATCAACGAGTGCATAAAAAGCACCGTGCGTCTGACCGAGAACAAAACCGCGCTGATTTACCTCAAGGGTAAAAAGGGCAGCGGGCGCAAGTTCCACGTTAAGCATTGCGCGAAATGCATGGATGAGGATGTGGTTTTCCTTAATGCAGGTGCGCTTACCGAGACGGAAAAGCAGCGCGAGGCGTTTAATGATGCGTTATGCGCGGCATTGCTGAACGGCGCGGTACTTTGCATAACCGAATTCCAGCAGCTGCTTACCGAAGACAACACGCGGACACTGAACGCTTTCGGAGAGCTGCTTAACAGGAGCAGAAAGCACCTTGGTACTCACATTTTCATCACCGCGGAGGAAAAATGGTACGACGCGGCGCTTGATGAGAGTATCGTTAAGATAGATATGGAGCTTCCCGAAACCAACGAGCAGACACGGCTCACGCTGTGGGAGAGCTTCATGCAGGGCAAGCCGTTTGACAGCTCGATAGACCCGCAGGAAATGGCGGCAAAGTTCCGATTTACGCCCGGGCAGGTTGGCAGCGCGGTAATGCGCAGCGTTGACCTTACAAAAATGGCGGGCAGTGAAGTGATAACCCCCGAGGCGCTTCACAACAGCTGTTACGACCAGGTAGTGGTTGGGCTTAATACGCTGGCAACTCCGATAAAGCCCGCATACGACTGGGACGATTTGGTTCTGCCGCAGTCTGAGGTTAAGCTGCTTAAGGAAGCCTGCACACACATAAAGTACCGCAACACGATATACAATGTGTGGGGCTTCGGCAAAAAGGCGGCGTACGGCAGGGGTCTTTCAATGCTGTTTTCGGGACCTCCCGGAACGGGAAAGACTATGGCGGCGCAGGTAATCACAAACCAGCTTCACATGCAGATGTACAAGGTGCAGATTTCGCAGATTGTCAGCAAGTACATAGGCGAAACCGAGAAGAATCTGCGCAGAGTGTTCACCGAAGCCAAAAATGCCAACTGTATCCTGTTCTTTGACGAGATGGACGCACTTTTCGGCAAGCGTTCGGAGGTTAAGGATTCGCATGACAGGCACGCAAACATTGAAACCGCATATCTGCTTCAGCAGATGGAGGAATACGACGGTGTTGTGCTGATGGCAACGAACCTTCTTCAGAATATAGACGAGGCGTTTATGCGCCGAATAAATTTCGTTATTGCGTTCCCGTTTCCGGATGAGGCAACACGCAAAATGCTGTGGATGAAGATGCTGGATACGGATGCGCCGATTTCGGAGGATGTTAATTTCGATTTTCTTGCGGACAATTTCAGAATGGCGGGCGGAAACATCAAAAACTGCGTAATACACGCGGCGTTTCTGGCGGCGGCTGAAAATGTACCGATAAATATGCGCCACCTAATCACAAGCGTTGTTACGGAACAGCGCAAGAACGGCGCGGTAGTCCTTAAGGAGGACTTAAAGGAGTATGCCGATATGGTATTCGGCGGTTAAATCAGTAGTTTTATCCGCTTGTACGCGGATTTAGCTAAATATTATTTTTTCATGAGAGGAGGCACTGATTTTCATAACAAGCGCCTTATGTATGGTATGCGCGCGAGTTAAGGCTTGCAGCGTGTTCCGTCAGATGAACGGCACTGAAACATGAAATCAGGAACAATTATGCCAGAGTATTTATCCCCCGGTGTGTATGTTGAGGAATACGAGTCGGGCGCAGTACCTATGGAAGGCGTCGGCACAAGTACAGCAGGCTTTATCGGTCTGGCTGAAAAGGGCGCTGTAATCGGCAAGCCCCAGCTGGTAACAAGTTTTGCCGACTACACAAGAATTTTCGGCGGCTACCTTTCCGAAACAAAGTACGGCGACAAGCGCTATCTGCCCTATGCTGTTGAGCATTTCTTCATCAACGGCGGTTCAAGAGCATTTGTAATGCGTGTCTGCCCGGCTGATGCAAAGGCTGCTACAACAAAGTCTGACAGCATTCTCAGCTTCACAGCAGTAAACCCCGGCGAGTGGGGCAACCGCATCAAGGTTACAGTAGCACCCGTTTCCCGTGTTAAGACACAGGTTTACGAGGTAGAGGGCAATTCCTGCACAGTAAGAAGCGTAGACGGCTTCACAATCGGTGATGTTGTTGAGTTTGCTGACGGCAAGACAACAGTATTCAACAAGATTGTAGCAATTGAGGAGAAGGTAATTACCTTTGAGAACCCCGTAAACGCTTCAATTATTGATAAGGCTCTTGTTCCCACAAAGTTCATCAAGAGCTGTGAGATTGACGTTTCCGTTAAGTACGGCGACGTTAAGGAAGATTATGTATTCGTATCTCTGAATACAGAATCCCCCGATTACATAGTTTCCAGAATGGCAAAGAGCGAGCTGGTTACAGTTGAGGTTGGCGAGGCTAAGGCTCCCGCTGCTGCAAAGCCCGCAGACGCAAAGGACAAGAAGGAAGGCGCTGCTGCTCCCGCTCCCGCTGCCGGAATTGCTGCTCCGTTTGAGGCAGTAGGCGGCAAGGGTGACGCTATGATTATGGTGCTTTCCGGCGGTACAGACGGTAATGTTGCAGGTATCGTAGCTTCCGATTACATCGGTAAGGATGAAGGTCCCGGCAAGCGTACAGGTATTCAGGCGTTCATTGAGAACTCCGATGTAAGCCTGATGGCTGTTCCCGGTGTTACAATTCCCGAGGTACAGATGTCGCTTATCGCACACTGCGAGAACCTTAAGAGCCGTTTCGCTGTTCTTGATATGCCTAAGGACAGAAAGAAGACCGACGAGCTTCTTGAGTACAGAGATATGTTTGATTCCAACTATGCTGCTATGTATCATCCTTGGATTCAGATTTTCGACCCCCTGTCCAAGAAGAACATAATTGCACCTCCCTCCGGCTCTGTACTGGGTATCTATGCTCGTACCGATACAACAATCGGCGTTCACAAGGCACCCGCAAACGAGGTAGTAAGAGCCTGCACAGGTCTTGCAAGCAACTACAATACCGCAGAGCAGGATTTGCTCAACCCCAAGGGCGTAAACCTTATTCGTTCCTTCCCCGGACGCGGCATAAGAGTATGGGGCGCAAGAACAGTTACATCCAATGCAACATGGAAGTACATCAATGTACGCAGACTGTTCATCTTCCTTGAGGAGTCCATCAGAGCAAACACCAACTGGGTTGTATTCGAGCCGAATACCGAGGCTCTCTGGGCAAGAGTAAAGAGAACCATCGAGATGTTCCTTTCCAGCGTATGGAGAAGCGGAGCACTTGCAGGCACAAGCCCCGACCAGGCATTCTTTGTTGAGATTGGCCGCAACACAATGACACAGGATGATATTGATAACGGTCGTCTTATCTGTGTAATCGGTGTAGCACCCGTTAAGCCTGCTGAGTTCGTAATCTTCAGAATTGGTCAGTACACCAGCGACAACGGTTAATATTACATAAGGAAAGGAATGATAGTAGATGGCTGAAATCAGATACCCCTATAAGAATTTCCGGTATAAGGTTGAGTTCAACGGCACAGAGTCCGCTGGCTTCAGCGAGGTATCCGGCGCCGATATCTCTGTTGACGTAGTAGAATACAGAGAGGGCAACGAGGTTCGAACCACACCCAGAAAGCTTGCAGGTCTTACAAAGTATGGTAACATCACTCTCAAGTGGGGCGTTGTTGGCTCTATGGAGATGATGGAGTGGCTGCATTCCGTTGCTTCCGATAACACATCCGGCCCTACCGGCATTCAGCGCAGAACAATCACAATCAAGCTGCTTGACGATACAGGTGCTGAAAATGGTCCCAGCTGGGAAATCATCAACGCATGGCCCACACATTATACAGCTCCCGAGCTTTCCGGTATGGGCGGCGAGGTTGCAATCGAGTCTCTTGAGATTTGCCATGAGGGCGTAAACCGCATTGACGGCGGCTCTATGGATTCTGCAACACCTTCTGAGAACTAATATATTGTTTTCAGCTTGCATTGGCGGGATTGCCGCGTAGTGCATAATCATAATCGCCATCGGAGCGGGGAGAAATCTCCGCATCCGGTGGTGCGATTGTGTTTAAATACACAGAGAAAAGAGGTGCAGGCAAATGAGCTTTCAGACCGAGTTTGAATTTGAGCTTCCGAGAGGCTATGTTGACCAGAACGGCGATGTTCATAAGAAGGGCGTGATGCGTCTTGCTACGGCAGCCGACGAGATTATACCGCTTCGTGACCCGCGTGTTCAGCAAAATCCCGGATACCTTACAATTATTCTTCTGTCAAGAGTGGTAACAAAGCTTGGCTCGCTTCAGGCGATAAACAACCGTGTTATCGAGAATCTGTTCACGATAGATATGGCGTTCTTGCAGGATTTGTACCAGCGCATAAATATGCAGGAGATACCCTCTTACAAGGTTATCTGCCCGAAATGTCAGGCAGAATTCGACTTGCCGCTTGATTTTTTAGAAAAGTAGAGCTTGTGCTTTATCCCGAGGATAAGCTCTATGAGGAAACGTCGTTTCTGGGATATTATCTTCATTGGTCGCACGATGATGTTATGAATCTTGACCACAGGGAGCGCCGCAGATGGTGTACCGAGGTATCCAAGATTAACAGAAAGCTTAGCGGTCAGGCTGAAAAGAAGAATCTTTTTGAGAAATAAACCGTTGGGGGTGGATTTGTGGAGAGATACACAGGCTGTAATTTCACCGTGCATATAGCGCCTATTGAGATTGTCGGAAATTTTTCGCAGGTATCGGGTCTTTCTGCTGAGATGGAATACGATATCTATAACGAGGGCGGTAATTTCACAAGTCCGGTGATGATGCCTCGCGGAATGAAGTATTCCAATATTGTTCTCCAGCGAGGCACGATATCAATGGAACCGCTGTCATTATGGTTTGATTCTGTTATGCTGGGTATGCATTTAAGGTATCCGATGGTTATAATGATGTACAACAACCAGCGACTCCCCGTAAAAATCTGGACAGTAATGGACGCTATTCCGGTAAAGATTGAGTGGTCGCCTATGGATGCAATGAGCGAGCAGGTTGCGGTTACATCCGTTGAGTTTGTTCACGGACCGATTGTGGCTATTATGTAAACCGACGGTTTCAGAAAAAATAGCAGATTATTGAGCGGGTATACTATAATCAGTGTAATGTAAATAAATGGTAATTACTCTTGCAGAAAGGAGGAGCTTGCATGAAAGACATAAGAATTAGCAGTGAAATACCGCAGCGTGACGGATTGCAGACCTCCGGACTGATTACGCCGATGAGTACGCCTATGCAGCCCGACGAGGGTTTTGCAGAATCGGTCGGAGAGAGGTATTCCACTAGGGTATATGACTTGTGGAAAAGGCTTAATCTTGTATTTCTGGAAGAGGATACACAAGAGCAGAATGCGCCCTCCAAACCTCCGGTAATTGTCAATAACTTCACCTCGCAGCTGATTTTGCAGCTGTTTGGCGGTAAACATATCAACAGGCTGATCAGCAATGACCGGTCTAATTCTGTTTTATTAAGTGCGGTCAGAGGTGCGGCGGGAGCTTCAAATAACACAGCTGCGACGCTGGTAAAATATATTTCAGAGAAATCAATTATCAACAAGGAAATAACTGACTTTTTTGAAATATACTTTACCGAAAAGGCGGAGCAGACAGGGATTCGTGTGCTGAATACCGTTCTTGACAGAATACTTGCCGAATGCGCCGAGCGCACAGAGCGTCTTACCGACAGCAGGGAGATTCTGGAGAAGCTGGCTGCTGTCTATCATAAGGTGTACAAGGAATCCTCAACCGATATTTCCGAGGAAATATTGCAGACAATCACAGCTGAAAAATCAGCTGCTGAATTGCAGATAAGGGTTTTGAGGGAGAAAATCGGCGAGCGAGTGTCCGAGGAAGCGGGCAAGGCGGCTCTGGAATTTATCCGCAGCGGTAAGTCGCACAAGGAAATTCTGAAAGAGCTTACAACCGCGTCGCGGCATGAGCTGCTGACGCAGAGCAGATTTGCTGAAAACAGCGTTGAGCAAAGGGTTCTGGAGCTGCTTGAAAAGACATCGTATCAAGCAATGTCCCAACCTGAATCGTACGATAACGGAGAATCTGCGGAAAATTCCATAAATCCGGCAGGCGGGAATTTCACGGCTGCCTTGAGCCATATATATAAAGGCAAATCAAAAAGCGAGATTATTTCAATTCTGCGCCGTGAGCTGCCCGAGAAACGTGTGATTTCTGCAAAGACTCTTGAAAATGACCGCGTTGTTGAAATCGCGGCGGAAATCGCGGGTTTTCTTGCCGGGGCATCCGAAACGAGCGTTGAGATTTCGCGTCATTCCGGTGATATCACGAATATTTCAGCGGACAAAATCACGGTGGTATCTTCGCAGAATCCCACTGTAATTTCGTCCGAGCCGATTGACGCTTCGCTTACAGAGGTTACATATTCTGACAGCCACCGAGAGCTGGTTTATAATACCAATGAAAATACTGTTGAGCAGAATGGCACGACTTATCCCCGCGCAACCGCTGCTACGATAAATTCACAAGCTCTTGCTGCGCAGATGTACAGCGGGCTTCAGAGCAGAGTTTCGCGTTACATAAAGGATAAGCTGGTGTTTGAGCAGCGTGTTTCCATGACAGCCCTGCCGACCGTTTTATCCTCTGATAAGGAGTATTCAGCCTTTGTAAAGCTGCTGGGTGCACAGAGTGAAACATCAGGCAAGGGTATTTCGGCGATGTATTCATCTTCCGTACTTAATCGGATTTCTGATAATTCTGTGGTTAACAGCGCAGAAATATCACTGCGTGAGGCTTTGTCCCAAGCGTCGGCTGACGGCGCAAATGCGGTAATTTTGAATGCTGCAAATAATGCCGGTTTGAATACTGATGCTTCTGTTTTCAATTCGCAGAACATTCAGAATGTCACAAACATCACAAACTCGCAAAGCGGCACGGTTCTGCCTGCAAATGTGCAGAATATCGCGAACAACACAGCTGATATAGCATACACGCAGAATCTCACCGAGAATGCGCAGAGTGTAACAAACGTTACAAACTCGCAAAGCGGCACGGTACTGCCCGCAAATGTGCAGAATATTGCTAACAGCAACACCGACATTGCTTACACGCAGAATCTCACCGAGGACACGCAGAACACGCAGAATGTCACAAACGTCACAAACTCGCAAAGCGGCACGGTACTGCCTGCAAATGTGCAGAATATCGCGAATAGCAACGCCGACATTGCTTACACGCAGAATCTCACCGAGAACACGCAGAATGCGCAGAATGTAACAAACGTCACAAACTCGCAAAGCGGCACGGTTCTGCCCGCAAATGTGCAGAATATCGCGAACGATTCCGCCGATATTGCTTACACGCAGAATCTCACCGAGGACACGCACGTCACAAACTCGCAAAGCGGCACGGTACTGCCTGCAAATGTGCAGAATATCGC
>JBJESB010000136.1:0-7880 GCA_051882575.1 Oscillospiraceae bacterium | reverse complement strand
CGGAATTGCCGCTTCAAACGATACCCAGTTCTGCGTACTTGATGACGGTACATACACCATGGTGTATGAGCACCCGCGCTATCGGGAATTTCTTGAAGCTATGGCGGAGCTTTATGCCGAGGGAATACTGGTTTCGGGCTACGAGGATTACTCCTACTCGTCTATTGAGAAGATGATGGGTGATAATACTCTGGGCAGCACTATGACCTTTGCAGCCTCGGGCGCACAAACTGCTTCGCTGCGTGAATCGGGCGACACGGACGCACTCTGGCTTTGCACTGCGCCCGTGTGCGGTCCCTACGGCGACAGAATGATACCCGAGCGCGAGCTTATTTCGCCGATGTGGTGCATTACGGCAGGCGCAAAGGAGAGCGGCAAAACAGAGGATATAGCGCGGCTGTTCAACTGGTGCTTTTCGCAGGAGGGCGCGTATCTGTACAACTACGGAATTGAGGACGTGAGCTACTCGATAGAAAACGGCGCTCCCGTGCTTGATAAGGATATCATTGCAAACGGATTTACAGATTACAGAGCAGTTGGAATAAACTATGAGCCTTTCGGCGGCTGTTGGCTTCAGGACGCTTATATGCAGTGCCTTTTTGCGGGCAAATCCGAAACAGAGCTTACAGATATTCAGAAAGAAACCTACAACGGACTTTTCACTCTGAACAATGATTACTTTTATGTGCAGCCGCCCACTCTTGAAACTCCTGCGTATGTAAAGCACCGTACAGTGCTTATTACGGATGGCGTGTGCAGGCTTCGGGACAAGGCTATTCGCGGCGAGATTACAGCAGACGAATTCTTTGAGGGCTATGAGTCGCTGAAAAACAAGGGTCTTTCGGAAGTGATAGAAGAATGTGATATGCGTTACAAGAGCGCAGTATCGGGGGGATAAAACGTGAACCGACTTTCGCATAGCAATAAAGGGAGCGGCATAAGACCGTCTTTCTTCATTGCAGTACTGCTGTTTTCACTGCTGCTGTTTGTGTGCACAGTGCTTTGGGTGCGCAGCTCGGGCAATGCCTCCGAGCAGATGATAAATCTGCTGGGCGAATTTTATTTACAGGAGATTGCCGACAGAAACGCAAATACCATCAGCGTAAGAATACAGGACAGAACAGACCAGATTAGCCGAGCCGTAGACGAGCTTGATACGGAGCAGCTTAAGGATGAGGAGACCGTAAGGAAATATATTTCTATGGTGCAGAACCTCAACGGCTTGGATATTTTTGCGCTTGTGGATGAAAACGGCATGGTCTACACCGCCGACAGCACTTTTTCCGGAATATCACGCTTCGGCTTTTTGTCGGAGGATGCGGAGAATACTGCGGTATATTCCATTAAGAGCTACGGTACAAAAACAATGCTTGCGATAACTGTTCCCGTAGAGCACAGGCAAACCGACGGCATACATATTACTTCATGCTTTACTGCAATTGATGTTGAAAGTATTATTTCGGCTGAACAGCTGCAAAATGCCGAAAACAGAATATTCTGCAGAATGTTCGACAGAGACGGCAATAATCTTCTTAGGATAAACGGCGAATACCCGCACGGTGAAAATCTGTTCGATATTTACGAAAGCAAAGCGATTTTTTCCTCGGGGTTCAGTCTTGAAAAAATGCGTGACGATTGGCACAACGGCACAGCCGGTTACTGTGTATATTCTATCGGCGGCAACGAAAGTACATACGTTTATTACAAAGCCGTTCCCGGCACGGACTGGATTATTACCGCTCTGATGAGAGAGAACAATATCAATGATGTGGTGGAATCCGGCGCGCAGGACATGGTGCGTTACAGCGTTATTATGATAGCGGCTGTTTCGGTAGCTATCATTGTTTTTCTCATCTACATCATGGTCAATGCGCAGAAAATGCGCAGGATTCGCAGCGACAGCGAACAGCTTAAAATTGTCGGAGCGCTAAGCAACGACTATTCGGATATCTTCCTTATGGACCCCCTGCGCGACAGTTCGATTACGATGAAAGAGCACGGTCAGATGCGTGCGGCGTCAAAAAACGAATCAAGGTCGTATGCGGAGACGTGGAAACGTTATGCGGATACGTTTGTGTATGCCGAGGATTTACAGACGGTTCTGGATACCGTAAGTGCTGATAACATTTCGCTGATAATGAAAAACAACGAGGAATACTCCATTGATTTCAGAGCGGAGTATGATAACGAGATTCACTATATACAGGTGAAATTCGTAAGGCTTTTCGGCGAGACTGACAGGCTTATTGTTGGCTTCAGAAATATCGACGAGCAGATGAAAGCCGAGGCAGAGCGCCGCAAAACGCTGCAGAATGCCTTTGATGACGCTCAGCGTGCCAACCGCGCAAAGACCAGCTTTTTGAACAATATGTCCCACGATATCCGCACGCCAATGAACGCTATCATCGGATTTACCAACATAGCTCTTAAGAAAGAAACAAGCCCCGAGGTGCAGGACTGCCTTGAAAAAATCTCCGAAAGCTCGGAGCATTTGCTGGCGCTGATTAACGACGTACTGGATATAAGCCGTATCGAAAGCGGAAAAACCAGAATTTCGCCCGTTCCGGTAAATATCAGTGCGGTTATGGATTCTGTGCTGGATATAACTCACGGCTTTATTTCATCCCGCGAGCTTACGCTGAATGTTAAGCGCAATCCGCCGAAGCACCCCTATGTTTTGGCAGATGCGGTAAGAATACGCGAGGTGCTGGTAAACATCATTAGCAACGCAGTGAAATTTACCAACGACGGCGGCAGTATCTCCTTTACCGAGGAAAATCTTGCGGGCGACAGCGAGGGGCAGATAATAATGCGCTATACCGTTTCAGACAATGGCATCGGTATGAGCCGCGAGTTCCTCGGCAGAATTTTTGACGAGTTTTCACAGGAAAATTCGGGCGCGCGAACACAGTACAAGGGCACGGGTCTTGGAATGTCCATTACCAAGCGCTACGTTGAAATGATGGGCGGCACTATATCCGTCGAAAGCGAGCAGGGCGCGGGTACAACGGTCACGGTTGAAATTCCCTTGGAGCTTACTGCGGCTGAAAATGTACCGCAGGACGTAATGCCCACAGAACACGCCGACCTTACAGGCGTTAAGGTTCTTCTTGCAGAGGACAATGACCTCAACGCAGAGATTGCCTCCGTACAGCTTGAAAGCTGCGGAATGAAGATAACAAGAACCACTGACGGCAAAGAAACCTATGAAGCCTTTGCCAATTCCCCTGCGGGCACATTTGATATTATCCTTATGGATATTATGATGCCGAACATGAACGGCTATGAGGCTGCAAGGGCTATTCGCGCGACGGCAAACCGCGAGGACGCAAGAACAATCCCGATTATCGCTATGACCGCAAACGCATTCGCAGAGGATGTTCAGGCGTCATTTGACGCAGGCATGAATGCGCATATCGCAAAGCCGCTTGTAATGGCAGAGGTGATGAATGTAATCTCGCGCAATCTGAACACGCTTTCGAGATGAAAAAGGTATTACTCATAAAATAATAAAGGCTCTCACAACAGTGGGAGCCTTTATCAATTTCTCGCGGTTTCAGCAAGGTTAGGCACTTTTGACGATTGCGCTGCGGGCGTTGCATACTATCTTATACCACAAGCTCCTTGAATAACACGGTACAATCGCTAAATGCACATTCCTTTATTTTGCTCAGGCTTTTTGGAAGCGTAACGGATTTCAGGTTATTGCAGAATGCAAACGCATTTCTTTCCAGCGTTAAGAGGTGTTTGGATAAGCTGACGGTTTCAAGCGACGTACAGCCACAGAAAGCAGACTCGCGAATAAAGCTCACGTTGTCGGGTATAATCACCGATTTCAGACTTGTGCAATTATCGAACATATACTCGCTGATTACCGTTAGCTTTTCGGATAACCTGACATACTCCAAAGCTGTGCAATCGCTGAAAGCGCCCGCGCCGACCATGGTCACGCTATCTGGTATGTATACCGACCTTAGGTTTTCGCAGGAATGGAATGCCCAGGTATCAATTGATGTAACACTGTCGGGTATTGCTACCGATTTCAGCGCAGTACAATTATAGAATGCCATTTCGCCTATTGACGCAATGCCGTCGGGTATGATTACTCCGGAATCCTTTGTATTATAACGGCACAAAACCTTTCCGATAATAATTACATCCTTATCCTCATACTGCCGCCAGAATGGAGTATCAGCGAAAGCAGATGCGCCAATATAAGTTACATTTTCGGGTATGTTAATTGCCTCAAGACTACTGCATCTCCAAAACGCACAGCCGCCAATCGCGGTTAAACTTTCGGGCATTTCAACGGTTTTCAGGCTGAAGCACCTGCGAAATGCGCCCGATTCTATTCTTGTAACGGAGTTCGGTATTGTAATTGATTGCAGCCTCGGGCAGCATTCAAATGCGCCCTTGGGGATTATCTTTACCTGATTCGACAGCTTTACCGCCCGAAGCATTTCACAGTTACTGAAAGCATACTCTCCGATATGGCTTACACTGTCGGGAATAACCACGCTTCTGACGCTGGTGCAGCCCTTAAATGCCTCTTTTGCAATTGCGGTAATACCTTCGGGTATGATTACATCAGGGTCATATCCGTGAAATTTATAGAGAATTTTTCCGAGAATAGTCATGCCATGGTCAAATTTATCCTCCATAAACGGTGTGTTAAAAAATGCATCATTGCCAATCTGAATTACACTGTCGGGAATAACCACCGTTTTAAGCGCAGTACAGCCGCTGAAAGCGCCGTCGCCAATCAGCGTCAAGCCTTCCTCAATAACCACCGTTTCCAGACCAGTGCAGCCGCTGAACGCATTGTCCACTATAACCACCGTACTATGCGGAATCGTCACCGATTTCAGTCCGACACACCCCTTGAATGCGTCTTTCCCTATTCCTCTCACGCTGTCGGGTATTTTAACCGATTCCATTTCGGCGCAATTGATAAATGCCTCGTCACCTATTATGGTAGTGTTCTCGGGAATGACAACATTGGTTAATCCCTCGTCAATGTACTTAACCAGTTTATTTTCATCAAACTCAAATCCCATTTGTTTACCTCCTGTTCAAAAAGCAAAGCGTTATACCGCTGCATACTCATTACCGTTACTTCAGGAATTGCTTTGCGCTGCCGAAATGTTCTCGGCAATCAGCTGATTGAGCGTTTTTGGAATGAAGTCGTTGACATCCACCCCTGCATTGAATGCTTTGGGCTCGCCTATAATCAGCTTTGCTCCTGCGGTATTGTCTCTGTTGTGAATATGTCCGTGAATATGATAATACCTCTCGCGGAAATAACCGTGCCATTCGGCAATCGGATAGTGAAAAAGGCATACAATACAGTTTCCGTCAAGCACCTCCAGATAGCTGTCAACCGATACCAGCAAGCTGCGGAAGCGTTCGTCTTTCAGATACTTGAAATCATGATTGCCGATTATCAGGTGCTTGTTGCCTTTCAGCCGTTTCATATATTCTATTGCCTTTTCCACAGGGGCGCCAAACGAAAAATCTCCAAGGATATACACATCATCCTGCGGCTGCACAACTGCGTTCCAATTATGTATGATTTCGTTATCCATGGTTTCTATATCCGGAAAAGGTCTGTCGCACAGCTTTATAATGTTCTTGTGCCCCAAGTGAAGGTCTGATGTGTAATAAATCATTCTGATACTCCTTTCAATATCGTTATCAGGTTCTTCATTTTGGTTTTATTAAACCTTGAAATAAGTATACCATGTTTATTCTGATTTGTCAAGGGTTTCACCAAAAAAATCCGAACCATGGGAAAATAGCAGAATAATTCTACCGCAGCAAGTGTAAAAAAACGGCTTAAGCAAGCGACAAATGCGCGTCTTGCTCAAGCCGTGAATTATTTACCGTTGTTCTTTGTGTGATTATTCATCATCATAGCGCTTGCAATAAACCAAGCTCCATTTGCCGTGAAACGGAACACACCGCCGTTTCTCTCACAGATTTCTTTTACGATAGTCATTCCCAAGCCATGATTTTCCTTATCCTTTTTCGTGGTTGGAATCTGACAATCCTTAACCTCGGGAACATAGTGAACGCTGTTCTTAACAATGATAGTGAGATAATCCTTATACATAAAGACTCGAATCTCAACGTACGGGTCTTTGGCGTATTCCGCAGCCTCCAGCGCATTGTCAAGAAGATTTGAGATTACCGAGGATATATCGGACAGCTCAATGCGCAGCTCGGGCAGGCTTTCCAGAGAGTACTCAAACGGAATTTTGCGAATCTCGCTTACTGCTGCCTTATAGGTAATCACCGCGTCAATCAGGCTGTTGCCCGTAGACTGCGACAGCGCGGGCTGAAGCCTGTCTGCGGTATCGCTAATCTCGCGCAGCAGCTCACGCGCTTGCTTGTATTCACCGCTGTCAATCAACGCCGATAAGTTAAGCAGGTGATTTTTTATATCATGCCGAACCTTTCGCAGCCGCTGCGAGGTCTGAAACTGCACCTCCAGCTGCTCCTTTACCGAGCAGTAATCCGACCGAAGATGATGAAGCTGCTTTTCGCGCGCATAAGACGCGCATATTTCGGCAAAGAAATTTATAACCACAATACTCATTGCCAACGTCGCAACAGACGCCGCAGCAATTATCGGGGAAATGCTTACAGTGCTCTCATCAAAGCTGAACAGCGAGCCAAATATCGCTGTAATAACCCCAAACACAGTTATTACAAAGGAATAATGCCGCCATGCTTCGTGAAAGGTTTCCTGCGGCTGCTGCGAAAGAATATACCAAACAAGGTACAGTAAGCCGCCGCTTATTGCCGCAGAAATCAGCCCAAACAGTGCAAGGTTGAATACATTCCCGTTCACTGCTTCAAAAAAGTCCTCGCGCATAACAGCAAACAGCAGACAGCTTACCGTAAGCTCTGCGGCGGCTCGGAGATAGATGCAAGTAAGCGCTGCGGAAACAGCCCTGTACAGCCTGACATGATGAAATACTGTCAGAACAAGAATCAGCGCCGCCAATGATACAATACATCTAATCCACAACGCCTGTGAGATTACACAAATATCAATTACGCCGCAGACAACCGAAAAAAACACCGAATATACGGCAGAGCGATTGGTTTCACAGAGCTTTTCCGAAAAAATAACCGCAAGCGTGCTATTTACAAGCGACAAAACAGCATTCGCAATCAACATTCGCTTACCCTCGCTGTAACATAATCGGAAATACGCTCCAGCAATGCTTTTGCTTTACGGCGCGACAGCGGGATAATCTCTCCGTTGTCAAGCTCAATATCAATAGCGTTAACGGAACGGATTTTCGAGATATTAACCACATAACCGCGGCAAACCTCGAAAAAGCCCTTGTCCGCAAACCTCTTTGCAAGCTGCGAGATTCGTACAGAACAAAGCTGATACTCCCGTTTGCCGGTTTTAAGATACACTTTTCTGCGCACACAGCAAAAGCAGAAAATATCCTCTGCGGTAAGCTTCAGCGCAGAACGTTCTTCGCCGTTAAGTATATCAAACAGCAGGTACTCGGGCTTATGCGCCGCGTAATCGGCAAGCACCCGCCTGATTTCAGCGATTATTTCACAGTTGCTGCTATCCTTGGGTATGAACGCGTTTATGCGATAGGGAATGGTATTGAACACCTCGGTACGATACGAGGTGATAAACAACAGAAAGAATCCCGAATCAAGCAGACGCAGCTTCTGTGCAACCGCCTTACCGTTTATTTCGGGCATATCAATATCCAGCATTACCAAATCGTACCCTCTGCCCTGCTCAAATTCATTTACCAGCTTATTTCCGTCGGTAAACAGTGTAATATCAACAGCGCAGTTTGCCTGCGCAGCAGCGCGCTCGGTAAACGGCTTGATTTTCTCGG
>JBJESB010000135.1:0-2069 GCA_051882575.1 Oscillospiraceae bacterium | reverse complement strand
ACCGTTTCAAGCAGCTTTTTCGGGTAGGAAATATTGCAGCTTGCAAGCATTTCAGCTTGCTCCGGGGATAGTGCGCTTGCATTCGGGAAAATCACATAAACCGCCGCAGAAAACAGCAGAAAACCGAGAGCGCAGAGAATTGCACCGCAAAAAAGCGCGGAGATGAATTTCGACAGGCAGTAGCGAAGTTTTCCGGTTCTGCATATTATGTATCTCTTTTCGCTGTATCTGCGCTCATCACAAAGCACCTTTACAAACGGAAACGCAACGATAATTGAAAGAAACTGAACAACCCATGTACCAAAGCCGTGAGCGCAGACATACTGAGCCGAAAATTCGTAGCTTTCAGCCTTGTCCGTACCAAGCATTGTCACCATTTCAAATATGGATATCTGCTTCATATTTGAATAATCCGTATATGCCGAGGAGGTAAAGCACATCAGCGCAAAGGCGATTATGCCTAGAGCAAAATTAGGGCTAATAATTACCTTTTTCAGCTCGGAAGAAATACAGCTCAGGGTTTTCATCTTTCTCTGAAATCCTCCCAAAAATATAATTCTCCCGTCACAGCGTCGATAGTTGCCTGATAGTATTTTTTGCCTGTTGAAATTGTAACATTCCAAATAGGGTGAGTGTAGTAGGGCGAGGTTTCCCATGTTGCGTCTTTATCGTATAAAACAAGGGTATAGCCAAGAGAAATCTCATAGATGTCCCATACAACAGAATTAGAAAGACGGTGTTTAAGTATTTCAAAGACCTCGTCAACCGTGATTATTTCTGTAACCGTTTTTTCGGTAGGCGTAAACATAACGCTTGTCTGTGTGGTTATTATGCTGTCAAAACCATCAGTGCGTATCATAATCATTTCCATGTGGTCGTTGCTTACAACATCACCGCAGGAGAACGGCACTTCTTTATCCCAATCAACACTGACATATTCAAAAGGAATGTCGCCGACGAAACACCGCAGGTCAAACTGTATTGCGTTTTTCCCGTCGTGCATTTCGAAAATATACGCCCACTGTACTTTATAGGAAATCTTTTCATCTTCACGATAGCGGAAACTGTTCATATAATCCTCGGCGGCTTTTATCGCTTCACCGAGAGCAATTTCACCGTTTGTCAGAGTCAGCTTCTGCGATAGAACGGATTCATCAGCGGTAAAGCAGTTTACTTTTTGCTTAGCCTTTTCCTTTGAAAGCCAGTCGTCATCAAAATCGGACTTAAGATAGCTGTCCAACAGAGAAGTTTCCCACAATCTTAGGCTGGTTCCCATTGTTTCAATACTCCCATAAAACTCGCCGTCATACTTCTCCCGTGAATTATATATCGCGGCAAGCCGGTCACTGATAAGAAATTCTTCTATAGTCCACTCCTCGCGATGCGTTGTACCGTAAGGTACTGCAATAAAGGCTTCATCCGGATAGTAGTTATCACCAAGCCACTCCTTTTCAATATAACGGAGCTGCTCATACACCTGCTGCGGAGTATCAATGCCGTATAAGTTCTGTGCAAAGATAGGCATACTGTCAACCTGCGGAATAACTACCGAGCAGTTATCAAGCTTGAAAATGCCGTCAGCCGCCCCGATTTTTTCTATTTCCTCTCTTGCGTTTGCAGTAACCTCCGAAACGGGGCGCAGGGTTATTTCAGCGCGGTTTCCGTCAACAACGCCCTGTTCCTTTTCGTTGGAAACTCCGCTTTCTATGCGGTTCATTTCGTCGATTACATTCTGCGGAGTTTCAACGGTACAGGAGCATAACAGCCCCGAAACAAGCGACAGGAATACAACGCTGCATAACACAAGCGCGCCTCCGCGCTTTTTTCTGCCGCCTTCAAATACGTTGTCAATACGCAATTTCAACATCTCCTTTGTGCTGAAATATGAAGCCGCCGCAGTAGCTTTTCCCGGGTTTTTCCCAGTTTTCAGCAAGAGATAGCAATAGTCACGCTTATAGGAATTATCCCTGTTTTTCGTAACATCACGGTCGCATAAAGCTTCAAGGCTGCCCGAGCATTCACGCATAATCAGCCACGCAAATGGGTTGAACCACTGCACCGCCGCAACT
>JBJESB010000134.1:0-7995 GCA_051882575.1 Oscillospiraceae bacterium | reverse complement strand
AGTCCACAAGATTATAGGATTGCTCAAACAGGGTCTCATCTTCTTTGAGGCATTCATCCAAGGCTTTTATGTAATCCTCACATTCGGGGTAATTGGTGTTCAGGTAAATCATCGGTTTGAGGACGTGCCTGATATGGTGGTCAAGCTTGGCTATGGGATTCGTTTCTGCCATAATATTGTAGAAAATATAGCTGCCGCAAGTGTAATAATCAACTGCGCATTGCTTGTCGGGAGCCTGCGCGAAAACAGCTTCATAGGTACCGATTGACATAAAGGCATTGGCTTTGGCTGCCTTTATGCACTCGTCTGTATTAACCTTGCTGTACATTATTGACTTGAAATACCGCGTTTTTGCTGCAAGCAGCTGCATTTCTAGGGTCTGTGGTTCGGGAAGCTTGCTGAAACAGCTTGCAATTTCTTTAAGGCAGTCGTTTAGCTTTATGTTATCACAGTCAGCGGCAATAGCTTTACAAACCAGTAATTCCAGACGTATAATCAGAATATAGTACTTATCGACGCTTTGAGGGATTCTCATAAACTTGCAGTATTCAATTATGATATTAGCTGTAGGTATGAATAAATCAGAGTGTGAGTATGCAAAATCAGCAGCGTCGCTGCCGGGGTACGAATCAATGTATTTCTCCAGCAGCAGTACATCCTCTTTCAGCATATTATATGAGTTTTGAATTTCGCCAATCTCCATATATTGATACGCTGTGAAAGTAAGTATTGCGCACAGATGCTGAGTAAGCTTATTCGCAAGCGGCGAATCCTTCGCCAACAGTTCCCTGATAAGCTGACAGGACTGCTCGTACAGATATATCGAATACTCGTGATAATGTTCAGCAGACACTTTATTGGCAGAGTAATCCAGCGTTACAGCGCAAAGGGTGACTACATCGTGGTCAAATCCGCGCAGGAATGGCTTAACAGCGTTTTGTACGCCTCTGCAGAATTCTTCCCTGTGCGCAGCAAACAAGGAACTGTCGCTGCGAAGAATCAAATCCAATGAACCTGACAGAAGATTGCGTGCGCTGTCGCTTTGGGTTGCGGTGTAGTAATCAATCAGATTTTCCATTGACAGCACTGCATACTCAAATGCCTTATTGATATCTGTGTGCAGATAATGGACAAATTCCTCTCTGTAAGTCAGGGAAATGTCCATTTTTAAGGTGGGCTCATTCGGAAACTCCTTGATTAGCCCGACAAATGCCGTTTCAGCCTTATGTAAGTATTCTGCTTTCTCATCGGGCTGCTTGCTTGTAATGCCCTTGCAGTACCATAAATCGGGCAGATTGCGTTTCCACTGTGCTAATCTGCGCTCGGTGGATGGTTTTTCGGTGGCAAGACGCATGGAGATGCTTTCTATCAGCTTTTCAGCCTCGTCAAGCTTGCAGGCGGAGTTTTCGGGATTGTTCTGCACTTCGTTAAAAATCTGATAGATTCGTGTGCTTGCCATGATTATTGCCTCGTCAATCGGCATACTGTTGTTATGCTTCCGGCTTTCCATAATCAATTGGTCTGATTTCTCATTCAGCGGGTTAATCATATCCTCTGAATATCCAAGCTCTCTGCGGCACAGCGCAAGGTGGTTGTATGCCCGCGATTCCATCTCCTGAACCCAGCTGATATGCAGGGGTTCGTCAGAATGGATTGTTTTATACTTGTGGCATTCGTCTATCAGATGAATAAGCTGTTTTTCTGCCTCCTCAAAGCTGCCTTCTCTTCTTAACTCGCACTCATACAGCATCCTTGCGATAATTTTCTCGGTAAAATCCGCCGTATTATCGTCACACGAGCCGAACAGTTCTACCTTTTTGCCGAGCCAGTAGATAGATTTTTTAAAGCTTTTTTCTACAAACTGCCCCGCCTTGTACATCTGCGAAAGCTTGCCCGCAGCGTATGGCGAGCCCATTTCAACAGCTTCGTGAATAAGCTGCAAGCCTCGTTCGGGGTCTGTTTCCACGTCTATTCCGTAAAGGTACGCAATTCCCATCAGATATGTGTGATGCGCCGCGTTTGGGTGATTCTTTTTTGGTATCAGTCCGACAAATTCGGCTAGTTTACGGCGCAGCAGTTCGGTGTTTTCGGGGTTTATGCACTCTGCCAGACCATTGTATTTATCATACTTCTCGTCGTTGGTAGGTACCATCTCAACAGGCAGAACAGGCTTTTTATTCGCTGTTGCGGTGGGGTATTCTATGGTCTGAACATAGTTTCCGTCCTCAAGAATACTTGGAGTGACCAGAAGAAGAAATATATCGGAGTTTATCAGCGCCTGTTCAATTGCCTTGTTGAAATTCTCGCCCGCGATAATTGTTTCGTCATACCAGATTGCAATATCGCGGCAGAAATCAAAACGGTGAATAAGCTTTATCAGTCGGTTTGCGTATTCTCTGTCCTTTTTGCGGTAGCTCAGAAACATATAGCCGTCGAATGAGTTTTTGACTTCCTTTTCAAGCTTGTCATCAATCAGAACAACATTCAGAAAATCCTGAAGCTTCTTATCAAACGATTCCTGTGTGCTGTCCTGTGCAAAAGGGTAAAGGCACTGCAGGTCATTGAAAAGCTGATTAAATCTGCTTTCCTGCCCGCTTTCCATCATCAGCGGCAGCAGCGGTACATGAAGCTCCTGCGCTGCTTTTATGTTGATGACAGCGCTTGGGCTTGTAAAAAGCTCGGCGGTTACAATAACCACCACAAGCTGAAATGAGCGAATATCCTCTGCTGCAAGCACGCCGCCCCCGACGCTTATCGCGCAGTTCGCCTTTTCAAGAATACGTTCAACAAGCTTTAATTCCGACTGCTCGGATATACAGTCGGTCAGGGATTTTTCGCCGCCTGTAATATATACAAGCTGCTTGCCCTGTATATCGTCGTTATTGCTTCTGGTAAACCATTTCATAGACTGCTCTCCTCTATTCCGTCATCAGACATAGCAGCATCCCCGCATTTGTGAGAATGAGTAACTGATAATTTTTACATAATTATAATAACATATTCTTTATAGCTTGTCAACAGCTGAATATTCCCGAAAAAAGTTGACTGCCTTGCAGATATGTGATATACTATTTGTGAAGAAAAATGATTGGGGGTGCGGGCTTTGCATTACTGTACGGAAGACCTGCGTGCGCTGTCATGGGGAGAAACACTATCGCAAAGAAGCACGGACGGCACATATCCAAAAGCAATTGCAGGCGACAGATACTACAAGATGTCAATGGTATCGGGAAATACTGTTGTCGGTCATGAGTCGTTAAATGAGGTAATAGTCTCGCGCTTGCTGAAGGCGCTGAACATTCCCCATATTGAATATGAGCTTGCCAATGCCTTGGTGGAATACAACGGCGCAGATTTTGCAACACCGCTGTGCTATTCCCGTGAGTTTATTCATCGGGGTAATTCCGCCATGACACTGGAAAACTGGATTGAAGCGGGGGGCTATAACTCTCCGATTGAGTTTTTCAAGCGTGAGAATCTTACCGAATATCTGTACCAGATGTTATTGGTAGACTTCCTGATTATAAATCGTGACAGGCACGGGGCAAATCTGGAGATATTAAAAACACCGCAGGGAATACGGCTTGTGCCCTTGTTTGATAACGGTCTGTCGTTTGTTGCGCCTTGTCAGAACGACTTGGAGTTGATTAAGGCTTTTGAGCCTATGAAGAATGTGCAGTGCAATAATTTCATAGGCGGATACAGCCTTTTTGAAAATCTTAAGCTGATTAAGGAGCCTGTTTCGGTAGGCGCTCTGCCTGAAAAGGAAGAACTGTTTGACGGACTGTATCCTTTTCTGACCGAGATTCATATTGAAAAGATTTATGCCATTATAAAGGAGCGGTTTGAATATGCCGAAGAACGAAACCTTTTATATGTATCTTCCCGAGGTTAAAGACCCGATTTGCTCGGTGACAAAAGCGCCCGACGGAACGCTTGGTCTGGAGATTCTTTGTAAAGAGCTTGAATTGCTTCCGATTAGCGTATGGTGCTATGCAAAACAAGATAAGTGGATTCTGAACCATGAGCAGACTTTCAGATTTATCAGGGAGCGGATTGAGCCCTCGGGCAGAATGAATATTGATGAGATTTTGCGCAATGCGGGTTTGGATTGCTATGATGAATGGATGCTGTTTTTGTATCACCACGGAAAGACCGTGCGCGACGACCTGTATATTCCGCTCGAAGCGTTTGAAGGAACACGCTATGCTGTTACGCACGGCTGATGATTCATCAATTGCTTGATTCGGCGACATATTTCGACATAGAGTCTATTCAATATACATAAATTTGGGATGGGTTTTTATATTTTTTAAGGTAACTTGACTTATTAGCCAAAAATCTATTGATTTATATATAAATTAGTGCTATAATTATAATGTTGAATTGTACGCCCGATTGCAGATATTTCGGGGTGATTACAGGACAAGCTATCAAAAAATGGGCACAATCTCATGGAAGGAAACACTTATGAAGAAAAGCTTTATCAGAAAAATAGTATCTGCTTTCGCTGCCGGAGTTATGACTGCGGCGCTGTTTACGGGCTGTAATACCGCAGCCGATAACGAGGACAAGGAGACTATATCCGTCTATTTATGGACTACGGCTCTGTATGAAAAATACGCTCCTTACATACAGTCGCAGCTGCCGGATGTAAATGTTCAGTTTATTGTAGGAAACAACGACCTTGATTTCTACAAGTTTCTGAACGAAAACGGCGCTCTGCCCGACATCATCACCTGCTGCCGTTTTTCGCTGCATGACGCAGCTCCGCTGAAGGACAGCCTTATGGATTTGTCCACCACCTCCGAGGCGGGCGCTGTTTATGATAATTATCTTCAGAGCTTCAAGAATGAGGACGGCAGCGTCAACTGGCTGCCACTGTGCGCGGATGTACACGGATTTACAACCAACAGGGCACTGTTTGAGCAGTACAATATTCCTCTGCCCACGGATTACGACAGCTTTGTGTATGCTTGCCGGGAGTTTGAAAAGGTTGGCATTCGCGGCTTTGTTTCCGATTTCGCCTACGACTATACCTGCATGGAAATGCTTCAGGGTCTGTCCATTCCGCAGCTTACCTCTGTGGAAGGAAATGTGTGGCGCACGGCTTATTCGGACCCCTCTATACATGAGCGGGTAGGACTTGACGAAAATGTATGGCCCGGGGTTTTTGAAACTATGGAAAAGTTCATAATGGATGTGAACCTTACCCCCGATGTTTTGAAGATTGACTATGACCCTGTAATCAGAATGTTCACAAACGGCGAGGCTGCTATGATTGGCGGCACAACCGGATATATACTTGATTTCGAGAGTCAGGGTATGGACACTGTTCTTCTGCCGTATTTCGGACAGAACGGTGAACAGTGGCTGATGACCACTCCCAACTGCCATGTGTCGCTGAACAAAAACCTTGAAAACAACGAAGCCCGTCGTGCAAAGGCAATGAAAGTCCTTAACACTATGCTCTCCGAGGAAGCGCAGACTGTGCTTGCCAATGGACAGAATGTTCTGAGTTACAGCAAGAATGTCGATATAAAGCTTACCGACCATATATCAAACCTTAAGCCCATAATCGAGCAGAATCACATGTATATCCGCGTTGCCTCCAACGACTTCTTCTCCATTTCAAAGGATGTGGTTTCAAAGATGATTGAAGGCGAATACAACGCGCAGCAGGCTTATGAGGCATTCGACACACAGCTTCGTCATCCAAAGGATAATACAGCCGAAACCGTTTTCACCTCCGAAAAGTCATACTCCAACACCGTACACAAAAAGGGCGGCAGCGAGGCTTATTCCGTTATGGCGAATACTCTGCGCGATATTTACGCAAGCGATGTTCTCATCGCAACGGGCAACAGCTTCACGGGCACTGTGATTAAAGCCGACTACACCGCAAAAATGGCGGGCAATATGATTATGCCCAACACTCTGCTGTCATTCCACCGTGATATGAGCGGCAAGGAGCTTAAGGAAACGGTCAAGGATTATGTGGAGGGCAATACAATCGGGTTCAAGCCGTTCAATCTTGGTTCATTACCCATTGTCAGCGGTATTTCAATCGAGGTAAAGGAGAACGAGGGCAAATACACGCTGGTGAAAGTGCTGAAAGACGGCAAGGAAATCAAGGACGACGATACTTTCTCCGTGACCTGCCTTGCTACCAATGCAAATTTCTCTCCCGTTCTTAAAGATGAAAGCCGCACCTTTACAAAGGGTGAAAACAATGTTAAGGAAACCTGGTCAGCTAAAGTGAATGAGGGTAATTTCACTCTTTCCGAACCGACCGAATACATTACTGTATTATGAAACAGGGTGTAGCTATGGAAAGGAAAACTGATAAGTGAAGAAACGGTTATTATATGTGATATTAGCCTGTGTTCTGGTGTTGTCTGTAATATCTGTGGTTTCGATTAACTATTCAACATTTGTATCGCAGACTATATATACCGAAAGTATCTCCCACCTGTCGGAAATTTTTCATCAATCCAGCAGTTCTCTGAATAAGCTGATTACCCAGACAAGAAAGAATATGCACCTTTGGACAGAATATCTTCAGGATATTTCCGACGAGAGTGAAATTGATGATTACTTATCTCATGCACAGACGGAAATGGAGTTTACCGATTTCTTCTTTATATCAAGGGAAGGAAATTTCCTTACGAAAAATGAAGAAAATGGATACATTGACCTGAAAGACGAGATGGCAAAGGTATTTGTTCAGGGTGAAGATGTAATCCTTAATTCCGTTGTTCCCGGAAAGCCGCAGATGATGGTGTTTGTTTCTCCTGCCGCAAAGAGGACATACAAGGGCTTTGAGTATGAAGCAATTGCTGTAAGCTACAACAACTCCGATATTGTAAACGCTCTAAAAATATCCGCCTTTGAGGGGCATTCGAGCAGCTATATAGTTCATTCCGACGGTCGGGTAATTGTGGATAACGCCGCCGACAGGCAGAAGGATATCTATAACCTGATTGCTGTGCTGAAGGACTATTCGGATGCAAGCAGCGACGAGCTGAACCTGATAAAGCAGGATTTCATTAGCAAAAATTCGGGTGCAACCGTAACACGTCTTGGCGGCAGAGGCTATTATATGTTATATGAGTCTGCGGATGTTGACGACTGGATGTTTGTTGGTCTGGTGCCGACAGATATAGTAAACGCAAGCATGAATATGCTGCAGTCAAGCACGCTGGTTCTTGTAATGATTATTGCAATAAGCCTTGCCGCGCTGATGATTGGGTTCATTTTCTGGCAGTACAGGCAGAAGCTCAAAAGCAAGGATACGCAGATACTCTATCGTGACGAGCTGTTTTCTACGCTGTCCGTTAATGTAGATGATGTGTTCCTTATGCTGAATGCAGAAGATTTGCGTGTTGACTATATCAGCCCGAACATTGAAAAGCTGGTCGGCATACCCGAAAAACAGGCTCGTACAGATATTCACGCGCTGGATTCTCTTGTGCGGGATGAAAATACGGTTCGTATGCTGGACGAGCTGCCGAGGCTGAAACCGGGCGAACAAACCGAACTGGACAGAGAGTATGTTCATCAGAAAACGAATGAAGTGCGCTGGTTTCACGTTATCGCCCTTTGCAGAGATATTAAGGGCGAGAAGAAATATATTGTTGTTCTTTCCGACCGCACAAAGGACAAGCAGATAAATCAGGCTCTTGAGGACGCAGTTAATGCCGCACAGAGTGCAAACAGGGCGAAGAGCACCTTCCTTTCAAATATGTCCCACGATATCCGCACACCCATGAACGCAATTATCGGCTTTGCAACGCTTTTAAGCACAAACACGGGCGACGAGGAAAAGGTCAAGGACTATGTGGCAAAAATACTGTCATCAAGCAATCATCTGCTGTCGCTTATCAACGACGTGCTGGATATGAGCCGTATTGAAAGCGGAAAAATTCATCTTGAAGAAACGGAAGTTAATCTTTCGGATGTTCTTCACGACCTTAAAACAATCATCGGCGGTCA
>JBJESB010000133.1:0-2099 GCA_051882575.1 Oscillospiraceae bacterium | reverse complement strand
CCTCGCTTTTGTTGGATTTTCTCTTTCCCCCGCCCCGAAGGGGTGTCCCTTTGCTACCCCGCACAAGAGTGTGCGAAAAACAATCAGGTATAAGGACGCCAGTCCTAGCCCAAACCGCCTCGCAGAGGTTCAGCAAGGACGCCAGTCCTAGCCCAAACCGCCTCACAGAGGTTCAGCAAGGACGCCAGTCCCAGCCCAAACCGCGCAGCGGAAAGCTTATGGTATGTTGCGCCGCTTTGACCGGCATACTTCGGTGATGAAACTTTTGTCCATATCGGATAGGCGATAGTCCTTTTTATATACCAGAACATCCTTGTAAAGCTTTTGGTTATCGGCGCAGGGAAGCTGGACAAGACCGTAGCGGTCGAGAGTTTTTTGCGGAATGGGCGACACCCACATAAATACCTGCGGGTTCTCGGAGAGAAGGTCGAACTGGCTGGCGCGCTCATAGACGAAAATGCGTCGGCTTATATTATCGGGAAGTTCAGCCTTTTTTACAGCCGAGGCAGGCATTGACGGAACGTAGGGGTCTGCGTGGGCAATTTCGATAAGGTCGGTAAGGTCGGAGTAGCGGATACTTTTCAGCTTTGTAAGCGGGCTATCCTTGCTCATTGCCAGCACATACGAAAACTCCGCGACCAGCTCATGTGCAAAGCCCTTTTCTTCAAACAGCGTTCTGAATTGTGTATCGTAGCTGCTTGCATAGCGCACTATACCCAGGCGGTAATTCTCGTAAAGCAGATTTTTTATAGTACGCGAGGAATTGGTTTCTTTGTAGAAAATCTCTGCGCTGTCACGGCTGATTCCCTTAATGAATTCTGCGAATGCTTCGGAAATATAGGTTGCGCGGGGTACGGAAGCAGAGAAATGCCGTTTCATGGGGACGCCGTTTTTGTACATTTTTTCAACGCTTTCAATCTGCGAGAGTATTCCGTTGGCGTAGCCGATAAACTCCTCGCCCTGAAGCGTAAGCACCATACCTTTGCTGGAGCGCTCAAAGATGGTAATACCAAGGTCGGCTTCAAGCTCTTTAATTGAGCGGCTTAAATTCGGCTGGGCGATTAGCAGGGTTTCTGCCGCCTTGTTGATTGAGCCGGTGCGGGCTACCTCCACAGCGTATTTTAAGTGAAGAAGATTCATTGCCTTGCTCCTTTCTTAGGTTGTGTATATTATAACAGATAAAACTATGTTTTGCAATAATAATCCGACCGAATTAACTATTTTTATTGACATAGCATTGTGATAGTGTTATAATCCGCCCAAAAGAAATTGTAAAAGAGCTTTGAGCGAAAAAAACCCCGCAGTATCGGCACTGCGGGAGTGGAGACCGTTGAAACGCACACTTACATTTCAAATCCGTCTGTCATATTTTTCAGCTCTGCCGCCTGTTCCTTTAATGCGGCGCTTGAGGCTGCGCTTTCTTCGGCGGTTGCGGTGTTGTTCTGAACCACTGCGGAGATAGCGTCCATTTCGGAGGTAATGCGCTTGAACTCAACCTCCTCGGCGGCGGCGTTTTCTACAATCTTGTTTACAATACTGATTGTGCTTTCCGTGCCCGCAACAAGCGTGTCAAGCGATTCTGCGGTTGCTTTGGTAAGCTCCGCGCCGCGGCTTACAGCCTCGGAGGACTCCATGATGAGCTTGGTGGTAATGCTTGCAGCCTCGGAGGATTTTGAAGCAAGATTGCGAACCTCGTCTGCGACTACCGCAAAGCCTTTTCCCGCCTCGCCTGCGCGTGAAGCCTCAATTGCGGCGTTAAGCGCAAGAATATTGGTCTGGAAAGCGATATCCTCGACAGTTTTATTTATCTTCTTAATTTCCTCGGATGTGCTGTCAATATGACGCATAGCTTCTGTAAGCTGTTCCATGCTTGCGGTACATTCCGATACATTTCTGCCCATATCGGTAACAATTTCTGCGGCTTGGTTTGCGTTGCCTGCTGTGTCCTTCGCCTTGCCGGTTACCGATACAATTGCCTCCGACAGCGCCTCAACCGCCTCTGCCTGCCGCTCTGCGCCCTCTGAAAGCTCTGCGGACGCACAAGAAAGCTGTTCTGAACCCTGCGCTACCTCGCCCGCAACATCATTTATTTTCGTCAG
>JBJESB010000132.1:0-30081 GCA_051882575.1 Oscillospiraceae bacterium | reverse complement strand
AAAGCGGCGAACATATATTTCAAGGTTCTCACAGCCGTCCGAAATTTATTTCGGGTAACGGCGTGAGGTTCTTATAATATGTATTAACTTATGGAAATATAATGTCCAATAGGAGGTTTAATATGAAAGCATTAGGAATTGCACTTGTAGCTTTGCTTGCAGTTGCCGGCGGTGTTGCTGCGGCTGCTTATATCACAAAGAAAAAGCTGGATGAGGAAAACGACGAGGAGTACTTTGATTCCTGGGAGGATGACGAGGACTGGGATGACGATGACGATATCGACCTCGCATACAGCATTGACGAGCCTTCCGAGGCAGCTCCCAAGCCCGCAGAGGCTGCTGAGCCCATTGACAAGACAGATTTTTCTGTTTTTGAGGAGGGCGAGGAGTCCGAGGATGACGGCGAGCTGTAATATTCGCTGAAAATGAATATGCGGCGGTGCATATTGCAGCGCCGCTTTTCTGTGCAAAGAACCTTTAGAGGTGATAACAAATGAAGAAGAAAATAGCCGTGCTGCTGATTGCTGCGCTGGCATTGACAGGCTGCTCCGACAACAAGGAATCGGGGCATACCGAGGGCAGCACGACCGAGAGCGTTGAACAGACCACGGCATCTGATTCTGCGCCCGAACCCGCAGGTGAAGAAAGCGAAATCAGCGCGGCACAGACAACCGCAGAGCAGACCACGGAGCCTGTACCCGAGCAGACGCAGCAGGACGAGCCGACCGAGGAGCCTGTTGAGGTAAACGCAGCCGAGCTAATCTCGCGGTTTGATAATGCGTGGCTGGGCTTGCCGTCTGAGGATAATGTGTATATTTTCAGCGACAAGGGCGAAACCAAGGAGCTTGACGGAGTGACGCTGTACGGTGCGTCCTGTTATGACGAGCACGAGGGTACACTGTATTTCATGTGCGACTATTACGTTACGGGCGACGGCAGCGCGGTTTACCGCTGGTATGAGGGGAACGAGCGGCTTGCGCTGTGTCCCGAGAATACGGTATTCCCGCGGCTTGACCCTACCTCACAGACGCCGCAGGAGATATTCAAAACCGCAGAGCTTCTGTACGGAATGTTCACGCCGGGCAAGCCCCCGCTGCTTGACAGAGAAAATACATTTGAGCAAGACGGTCGAACCTATGCAGCGATTGCCGACGAGCGTCTGAATACCAAGCCGCGCCTGCTGGATTCGCTGAACAGGTATTTCAGCGACGAAATCATAAACTCGCTGATGGACGGAAATTCCTATATTATCGAGGGCGCTGACGGTACACTGTACTATGACTGCACAGGCTTCGGCGAAGTGCCGTCATATATTGGCTCGACCTATGAGCTTACCGGGCTTACCGAGGATTCCGCAGTGTTTACGGTGTATTCCACATGGGAGTTTGAGGCAGGCGAGCGCTTTGAAACCCGCCTTATCTATATTGCAAACTGCGTGTATGGCAACTGGCGTTTCACTGCGTTCCCGGGCTGCCCGGAGGTGTGGAGCATTCAGAGCGACACAGCGCAGAGCGTTGAGGATACAGGCGATATCGTGCTGGAATAACAAATTAACGGGCTGCAAACGCAGCCCGTTTCAGCTTGCCGAAAAAGTGAAATAATCAGGGTGGCGAGAAAGGTGCAGATGCTAGGAAACGGCATATCGGCTAGGCTTTGTGCCTGCCGATTATGCCGTTGACAAAGCAGATGCGCCTTTATCGACAGCCTGAAACGGGCTGTTTTTGCAGCCCGTTTATGTTATTATGTAATCTGCCAGTTGATTGGCTCCATTCCGTTTTTAACGAGGAACTCGTTGGTTTTTGAGAAATGCCTGCAGCCCAAAAATCCGCGGTACGCCGAAAGCGGGCTTGGGTGCGGACATTCGAGAATCAGATGACGCGGATTTGTAATCAGTGCCTTTTTTCTGCGCGCGGGCGTACCCCAGAGTAAAAATACAATCGGCTTTTCGCGCTCGTTAAGCAGCTGAATTACGCGGTCGGTAAAGATTTCCCAGCCCTGCCCGAAATGCGACCCCGCTGCGCCCTCGCGGACAGTCAGCGTAGTGTTAAGCAGAAGAACGCCGTTGTCTGCCCACTGTGTAAGCTCGCCGTGATTCGGCGGCTGAATACCAAGGTCGTTTTGCAGCTCCTGAAAAATATTCTGCAATGACGGCGGCGGCTCAACGCCCTTTTTCACCGAAAAGCAAAGCCCGTGCGCCTGACCTGCGCCGTGGTATGGGTCCTGACCCAGAATCACCGCGCGGACGTCGCTGTATGCAGTGTGCTTCAGCGCGTTGAAGATGTCGTTCATCGGCGGGTAGATGCGGCGCGTGTTGTATTCTGTCTTAAGAAACTCGCGCAGGCGCAGATAGTATTCCTTTTTGAATTCCTCCGCGAGCAGCGTGTCCCAATCGTTGCCTAAATGTACCATATCAACACCCGTTACTTTTTCTTGTAGTGCGGATTCTTCGGGCGCTTAGGCTTTACGGAAAATCCGAACGAGCCGATTTTTTTGCCCAGCGCGAAGTATGTTCCGTGCGCGTAGGTCATAAGCCCCGCCTTTTCGATATGCAGCCTGCCTTTCTCGTCAATCAGCGTTTTGTCGATATTCACGCTGACAATCTCTGCAAGGAACATATCGTGCGAGCCCAGCGGAATGATATCCGTAACCTTGCACTCCAAAGATATGGGGCACTGCGCAATCTGCGGCGCGGAGACAATGTTTGAAGGCTCTGCGGTGAGCTTTTGCTTTGCGAGCTTATCCTCGTTTCTGCCGGATTTTATTCCGCAGTAATCCACAGCCCTTACAAAGGTCGAGGGCATCATGTTTATAACGAACTCCTTTGATTGCTTGATTATGCCGTAGGAGTTGCGTGAGGGTCTTATTGAGATATATGTTTTTGCAGGGTCGGAGCATACAATTCCTGTCCATGCAATAGTAAGCGCTGCGGGCTTTTCAACCGTTCCGCAGGATACCAGAACCGCGGGCACAGGCGCAAGCAAAGTGCCTGCTTTCCATTGAACTTTTTCCATAGCTTTCCTTTCCTTTACAACGGCTTCATTACAATCTCGCCGCCGTCGATTGCTGCGCGTGAGCGCGCGTACATTGCATTTACCTGATATACGCAGGAGTTTATTCGCAGAGTTGTTCCGGGGTAGAATTCCCTGCTTGCGGACACGCTCAGATTCTGGTGCAGCTCCAGCGTTCGTTCGATTTCGGCGATACGCGTTTCAAGCCGCTTGATTTCACCTGTCATCTGGAATTTGGATTTCATTGCGTCAAGCTTCATCTGCTCGCGCTCGGGCGGAAGCTTTGCTTTTTTAGCCATTTCGGTCAGCATTGAAACAATCTTGCCAAGCTGGTCGCATTTGTCCTCAAGCTCTGCAATGGTACGCATAGCGTTGTCGCGTTCCTCGGAGAGAATAGCGTTGTTGCCGACTGTAATCAGCGTTTTGGTGTATTTCTCCGAGCCGATTGTGCCTGCCTCAATACCCTCAAGCGCTGTATATTTGCCGCCGACCATTATGCCCTTGCCGTTGGTTCGGATAAATTTACCCGCAAATACATTGCCGCCTACGAAAGACGCCGCTTCAACATCACCCTCGGCGTGAACGGTTGTATTTTCGCAGAATCCCATTTTGATTGTGCCGCCGCAGGTAATATCGGAGTTGATAGCTCCCAGCTTTATATTCAGGTTGCCCTCGGCGTTAACCCTTGCGCCTGTAACCGTGCCGTTGATAGTAATATTCTTTTTGGAGTGAATGGTGAATCCCTCCAGAACATTGCCGCGAATGATGATATTGCCGATAAAGTCGAGGTTGCCGACAGCGTTGTCAACATCGCCCTGAATCGTGAGCTCCTCCTCAACAACGAACGAGCCTTTATCAAACCGCAGATTGCCGTCAATTGTGGCAACCAGCTCAAGGTTGTTGTTTGCAAGCGCGGTACCCTTGCCTACGTTAATATTTGCCGGAACGCCTACGCGCTGCTTAACGGTCATGCCTGTGATATCCTTGCCGGGAGTACCCTCTGTGGGCGGCGTGATTGTGGCAATTGTAGTACCCTTAAGAATGTTCTGAACGATTCCGAGGTTTTTGTAGTCGACATTGCCTGCCTCATCAGCCTGCGGCGCAATAACGGAATCCTTGTCAAAATGCCATTTTACCTTGCCGTCCTCGCCATCGACCGGCGCAGTCCAGCGCGCGGCAAAAATGTTCTCGCCGTAGCGCTTCTGCTCTACTGCCATGCGAATATCGCTTTCATTTATGCCGTAGGTTACACCCGCCTCGGCGATTGCTTTCATAACCTTTTCGTATGTGATATCCATACCGCCGTTTTCGGGCGCATTCATCGTAAGAAACGCAGTTGTCTTGTTGGGGTCAAGAGAAATTTCTGCTGATGCATGAACGATTGTACCGGTTTCTGCCATATTGATTCCTCCTTCTTTTCAAATGAAGATATATTATTCTTAATATTATTTTAACATATTCGATACCATTTTTCAACCGTTTTTCGTAAAAATACACAAAAAAGTTGCACAATAAATTCTAACATATTTTTATCAGCAGGATACAATACAGGGGTTGACTTATTCACGCGTTTAGAGTATGATATAAAATAGAAAAATATGTTTCGGAGGAGTGCAGCCCTACATGAACTGGAAGCAGCTTTTATCGGCGGAGCGCAGCCGCAGCGCAGCGGCGGACAGCAACGATATCCGTACCGAGTTCCGCAGAGATTATCACAGAATATTAAATAGTGCGTCGTTCAGGCGTCTGCAGGATAAGACGCAGGTGTTTCCGCTTGACAGGGGGGATTTTGTCCGCACAAGGCTCACGCATTCACTGGAGGTATCGTCGTTTGCGGAGTCGCTTGCGGATACGGCGTTTACAAAGCTGATTAAAAGCGGCGCTGACCCCGAAATCACGACGCAGGTGCGTGAAAACTGCTGTGACATTCTGCGCTGCGCGGGGCTGGTGCATGATATCGGCAATCCGCCCTTCGGGCATTTCGGCGAGTTTACCATTCGCGAGTGGTTCAAGGACAACCTGCCGGGTCTTGAGTACCGCGCAAGGTCGGTTGACGCAATGCTGTCGGAGCAGATGAAGGGCGATTTTCTCAACTTTGAGGGCAATGCGCAGGCGCTGAGAGTGCTCACCAAGCTGCATCTTCTGATTGATGAGCACGGTATGAATCTGACCTTTGCTTTGCTCAATACCATTATCAAATACCCCGTTGCGTCAACGGGAATCGACAAGCACAGCGGGAATATCAAGGACAAGAAAATGGGCTACTATCTGTCGGAGCAGCCGCTGTTTGAGAGAATAACCGAATCAACGGGCGCAGCGGGCTGCCGCTATCCGCTGACGTTTTTGCTGGAGGCTGCAGATGATATCGCGTACAAAACCGCCGATATCGAGGATGCGGTGCGCAAGGGAATGCTGTCGTACCAAAGTCTGCTGGCGGAGCTTTCGGGCAGGCAGGCGCAGGAGAAATGCCGCACCGTAGCAGAGCGGGAAGCGCTGAAAACAGCCGCAGAAAAGCTGGAGCATTGTCTGGAATCCGCGCAGAAACGTGCAATGCCCTCGCCCGAGGAAAATGCTGTGCAGAACTGGATTGTGCGCATACAGAGCTATCTTCTTTATTCGGCGGCGGATGAATTTGTGCTGAATTACAACGAAATCATGCGCGGCGAGTACCGCAGCGAGCTGCTGGGGACTGCGCCTGTGCGGGTTCTTGCCGAAATGCTGAGTGATATCGCGTACCGCTACGCGTTTACCTCAAAGGAGATATTCAAGATTGAGCTTTCGGTAAAGGTAATGCTGGATTCGCTGCTGGAGCGGCTTACGGGCGCTGCACTGCGAATAAACACCCCGCAGCAGAAAATCACCGACGAAAAGATGATATCGGTGATTTCCGAAAACTACCTGCGAATATGCGAAATGAGCGCAAGCGGCGGTGACGAAGCGCAGCAGGCGTACGCCCGTTTGCAGCTGGTTACCGATTATGTCTGCGGAATGACCGACGGCTACGCGCGCTCACTGTACCGTGATATTACGGGAATTACATAAGGGGGGAACTATGGCTTTTCGGGCGTCATCGGCAGAGGACAGATTCGGCTTTTTCGACTCGGGTACAATCAAGGTGAGATACCGCTTTGATATACCGATTATTCTGGCGATGCTGGCTGTGCTTCTGGCGGGAATAGTCTGCATGATAATTGAAATGAATGCGGTTGAGATGAAGGAAAGCGGCGAGGTCAGCTATCGGCTTATTGCGTTTGGCTTTAATATGGGAATGTTCACTGTTGTTGCGGCTTTGGTGGTAGCTTGGGCACTGATTTGCGCGGCTGTAACGATTGTACTGCTGACGGGTACGCACAGGAGATTTTCGGCTGACGAAGAAAGCTTTACACTTATACTTTCGGGCGGTGCGCGTGAGCAGTTTTTTTACGACGATATTGAGGAGGTGCGCTTTTCCAGCCTGCGGATATTGTTTATTGAGCGCGGATTTCGTGTTACAATCCGCACAAGGTTCAGAAACTATACCTGCGATACGATTTACACGCAAAACAAGGTTCACCGCACGCCCGAGGGCACAGCGTTCTTTATAATCGTTCAGCGGGCGGGGCTTGTAAAGCACCGTTTGGATGATTACAATGTTGCATACCGCAGGATAGGTCAGGAGGGATAATTTGGCTTTCAGAACAACAAGCGCCGAGGACAGATTCGGCTTTAGCACAAGCGGCAAAGTACGCATACAGGACCGGTTTGAAAAGCCGCTGCTGGTTGGTTCTGCGGCGGTTGGAGTGCTTGGCGCAATCATAATATTCGCGTTTGTCGGCGTTGTGGATTCTATGGGTCTGTTTAATCTTTTGCTTAAATCCGGCGTTGCTTTTGTGTGGGTATTTGTGTGGATGACGCTTGCTTCAATTGTATTGACGGGCGAACAATGGAATTACGACGCCAACGAAAAGCAGTTCCGCCTGTCCGGACCAAACAAGCCCGAGGAAATCTTCTACTATGAGGATATCGAGGAAGTGAGATTCACGCCGCTGTTTCTGTTTCGGTTTGAGCGCGGCTACCGCGTGACAATCCGCACAAAATACAGAGAGTTCACATACAGCTACATTTACACAAAAAACAAGGTGAACCGTACGCCCGAGGGCTCGCCGTTTTACATCATAGTTGAACGCAGCGGGCTTGTCCGCGGCGAAAGCGCCGATAATTCAATAATCTATACAAGGAGAACAGAACAATGACCGCATTAACACCTCCCATGGGCTGGAACAGCTGGGATTGCTACGGCGCTTCGGTAAACGAGCAGACCGTTCGCGCAAACGCCGAGTTCATGGCAAAGAATCTGAAGCAGTACGGCTGGGAGTATATCGTGGTGGATATACAGTGGTACGAGCCAACCGCAGACAGCCACGAGTATCACCCGTTCACCGAGCTTTGCATGGACGAGTACTCCCGCCTGATTCCCGCAGAGAACAGATTTCCGTCAAGCGCGGGCGGCAAGGGCTTTGCGCCGCTTGCGGAGTATGTTCACTCGCTCGGGCTGAAATTCGGCATACACATCATGCGCGGAATCCCGCGGCAGGCGGTTCATGCAAACACTGCCATAAAAGGCACGGATAAAACCGCACGCATGATTGCAAAAACAGCGTCAATCTGCGCGTGGAATACCGATATGTACGGCGTAGACCCCGCAAAGGACGGTGCCCGCGAGTACTACGACAGCCTGTTTGAGCTGTATGCGTCGTGGGGCGTTGATTTTATCAAGATTGACGACATCTGCCGTGAGCTGCCGCATGAGGAGAGCGAGCTGATTATGGTGAGCGAAGCGCTGCACAGCTGCGGCAGAGATATGGTGCTTAGTCTTTCGCCCGGACCCGCGCTGCCCGAGAAAGCACAGCTGTACAAGCAGTACGCAAATATGTGGCGAATCACGGATGATTTCTGGGATAAGTGGGAGCTGCTGTACGATATGTTCCGCCGTGCGGAAACATGGTGTGTTCATGCGGTTGCAGGTCACTGGCCCGATTGCGATATGCTGCCAATAGGCGCGATTTTGCAGGACTACGGTCCCGACGGCTTTACAAAGTTCACGCAGGATGAGCAGGTAACGATGCTTTCGTTGTGGTGCATGGTGCGCTCCCCGCTGATTATCGGCGGCGACCTGACAAAGAGCGCGGACGCTTTCACCATGAGCCTGCTTACAAACAGCGAGCTTATCGGAATACTCAATCACACTCATTCCGCGCGTCCGCTGTTCAGGCGAATGAACGGAGACTGCGAGAATATTGCGTGGTTTACAAGCCACGAAAACGGTCAGACCTATTATATAGCGCTGTTCAACGCGGGCGAATCACCCTGCACGGTGACAGCGGAAATCCCGCTTTCGGGCGAGTTTTGCTGCATGAATGTATGGAGCGGCGAAAGCTGCGGCAGCGTAAGCGGCAGTGCGAGCGCGGCTGTAAATCCGCACGGCGCGGTGATTTATAAGCTCACCCGCAAATGATTTGGAGATGATATTATAAAAATCAAGGGCATAGATATCGGTGAAGCGCTGAAAAGCCTTAAAACGCGCGAGGGCAGGCATGAGTTCTTTGTAAAGTACAGAGAGCTGATAATGTATTTTATTTTCGGCGTGGGAACAACGCTTGTTTCGTTCGCAGCGTACTATCTTTTCCGCTTTATATTTCCGTCGGAGGCTTCCGTGCCGCCTTTTTTGCGGTGGATATTCAACATCACATCGGCATTCGGCACGGAAAGCGCAACGGCTTTGCCCGTTATTCTTTCGTGGATAGCCGCAGTTACCTTTGCATATATCACGAATCGTCTGTTCGTGTTTGAAAACCGCGCGCATGGTTTCGGAAAAGTGCTTGCAGAGGCAGTAATGTTCTATCTTGCGCGTGTTGCAACGCTGTTTGTAGACCTTGTTATTATGTTCCTTCTGGTGGATTTGACGGGCATAGAAAACGGGTTGTATGAGTTCTTTGCAAAGTGCGTGTCGTCTGTTGTTGTGCTGATTCTGAATTATGTTCTCAGCAAGCTGATTGTATTCCGCAAAAAGAAAACCGAATAACAGCATTTCGGGGCAGTCGGCTGTCCCGAAAAAATTTTTAGTAACCCGTTGATTTTGAGAAAGAAATGATATATAATTAGAATAGTTCCGATGTTGGATATCGGATTTTTCAGAAAGGACAACAGAATATGAACATTTGGCATGATGTAAACCCCGACAGAATCACGCCGCAGGATTTTCTCGCGGTAGTTGAGATAGAGAAGGGCAGCAAGAAAAAGTACGAGCTTGACAAGCAGACGGGACTTATCATTCTCGACCGAATTTTGTACACCTCCACGCACTACCCTGCAAATTACGGGTTTATTCCGCGTACGCTTGCCGACGACGGCGACCCGCTTGATGTGCTGATTCTCTGCAACGAGCCTATCGACCCGCTGGTACTGGTACAGTGCTATCCAATCGGCGTTATCACAATGCTGGATAACGGCAAGAATGACGAGAAGATAATTGCAATCCCGTTTGAGGACCCCAATTACAACGCATACCGCGGCATTGAGGCTCTGCCCAGCCATTTGTTTGAGGAAATGCGTCACTTCTTCAGCGTTTACAAGACGCTTGAGGGCAAGGAAACGGCGGTAAACGAGGTTATGGGTCAGAAGGCGGCTGTTGAGGTTGTAAGGCAGTGCATTGCAAACTACAACGAGATTTACGCTCCGCTGCATCCGTTTGTACCCGAGCATAGCGTAAAGGACAGCGGCAAATGATATTAGCCAGCCAATCTCCGCGCAGAAAAGAGCTGCTTTCGTTCATCACCGAGGATTTCAGGATTATTCCCGCAACGGGCGAGGAAGTGATTCCCGACGGCACTCTGCCGCAGGATGCGGTGGTGATGCTTGCAAGGCAGAAAGCGCGTGAAATCCGCGCGGAGAATAAGGATGAAACGATAATTGCTGCGGATACCGTGGTTGTTGTTGATGATGTGATTCTCGGAAAGCCAAGGGATGAGCGTCACGCGGCGGAAATGCTGCGGACGCTCTCGGGCAGAAAGCACAGTGTTCTTACGGGCGTGTGCATAATCTTTGCCGACGGCGCGGAAAAATCCTTTTATGAGCAGACGCTTGTTGAGTTTTATCCTCTCACCGAGGGCGAGATTCAGCGGTATATCGCAAGCGGCGAGCCTATGGACAAGGCGGGAGCTTACGGAATACAGGGCAGGGGCAGTCTGCTGATTAAGCGCTTTGAGGGTGATTATTTCAACGTGGTCGGGCTGCCTGTCGCAAGACTTTCAAGGGAGCTTGGCGAGCTATGAAAATCGAGCACGTTGCGTTATTTGTTGAGAACCTGGAGCAGAGCCGCGATTTTTATATGCATTACTTCGGCGCAAAGTCAAACGAGAAATACACCAACAGCACAACGGGCTTTGAGTCGTATTTTCTCACCTTTGACGACGGCGCAAGGCTTGAGCTTATGTCATTGCCGGAGATTGCGCTTGATTATCGCGGCGCGGCATATATCGGCTATGCTCATATTGCGATTAGTGTGGGCAGCCGAAAAGCGGTTGACGATTTGACGCGTAAGTTTGCAATTGAGGGCGAGATTGTAATAGCCTGTCCGCGTGTTACGGGCGACGGTTACTATGAGAGCATTGTGCTGGATTGTGACGGAAACAGGATTGAGATAACCGAATAAAAAAAGAAGGCTTCCCGCGAAGCCCTCTTTTTATTTCTCGCCGCAATTGACGCCGTTTACGCCTCCCGCCATTGCAAAGCCCAATGAAAGCGCCGATTTTACCGCAAGCAGTATTCCCTCGGCTCTGCCGAAAACAAACGAGAGCAGAATCAGCGGCAGAATGAATGCCATGCCGCAAATAACGCCTGTTTTCAGACCTTTGCGGCGGCGCTGCCTGCCTGCGATTCTGCCGCAGAGAAACGCGCCTGCCGCAGTTGCCGCAAGTGCAGCAAAGGGCGCGGCAGTTCCCGCTGCATCCGTAAACGACAGCGCAAGCGCCGCAGCCGCTGAAATTATCAGCATCAGCGCATATCCGCCGATTAGTCCCGCGGCGTACGGTACAGCAAAATTCTTCATATTTACTCCTGTTCCGAAAGCCTCAGCAGAGCCTCCGAAAGGCTGCTGCCAAGCAGCTCCGCAGTGTACAGCGCTTCGTCAAGCGAGTTCCCGTGGCTGCCGATTTCAATAAGCAGCGAGCCGGTGGTTATGTGCTGATTATAGTTTCGGTAATCAAACAGAATCGGCCGTGCAAGCTCGGGGTAAAGCGTCTGCGCGGTGTTTTGAATCAGACACGCAAGCTTGAAGTTTTCCATGTAATTGGGCATATTGAACCTGCCGTCGTCGCAGCCTGCGATTATCATAAACTGTGCCGCGCTCTTGCCGTTGATTTCGGTAACGGGCGCAATTCGCGAGCCGTCGGCGTCGGAAATAGCGTCGCGGTGCAGGTCAATTACGATTTTGATTGAGGGGTATTGCTCCAAAGCCGCGCGGATAGTAGCCTCGCTGCGGTCGTATGCGCCGCTGTAAGAGGGGTAGTCGTGTTCGGTGCCGTCGTGCAAAACCGAAATTCCGTTTCTTGCAAGTTCCCGCGCAAGCTTATCGCCCACTGCGACCATGTTGCGGCGGCAGTCGCGCGTACGGAACGGAAAATCCGCGTCATAATAATCGCGCTGATACGGCTCGTAGCTTTCGGTGGTGTGAGTATGTACAATCAGCACCTGCGGTTCGTTTGTTCCCGCGTGTATTGTGATATCCGGCAGCTCATCAGCGGCTGCGAGCAGAGTGTCCGCTGCAAGCTCGGTGCAGTTTTGAATCTGCGCGCCGCTTTCCAGCGTGATGTTGCCGCCCGAGTAAAGCTTGCCGTAGTGCCGCCGTACAATAGCGCCGCTGTGATTTCCCTCGGCGGTGCAATCAAGCTCGTCGGTAAAATCAGAGAAGTTCTGCGAAATTACTTGCGCCGCGCCGACAGACGCCGAATCATTTTCCGGTGTTGGCGGCTCTGAGGGCTCGGCGGTTTCCGCTATAACCTCGTCAAGCTCCGAAAGCGGCGCGGTGGAATTAACCGCAGGCTTTTCGGTGAATTTGCGCAGCATAACGCCGTTTGCAGCAGAAACCGGTGTATATTTCTGCGCTCCCGCCGAATACAGCGCAGCGGTCTGTGTAAGCTCTGCGAGCGTGTATATTGTGCCGCCGAGCGTCGGGTTGCCGTTTATCGCCGAGGATACCGCAGCAGCCATTGGAATAGCGCACAGCGACAGCAATCCGCTGAATATTTTTCTTCCGTTCATTTTTCCCTCCATAGTTTTTAGTACATATATATTAGCACATCGGACATAATATACACTGCTTATGGATAAACTTATCGACACAAAGGCAAAGTATTGTTATCCTATTGACAAATTTATAACCAAAGTGTATAATTTATCTGCGGTATTTCCGCTTGGAACGGAGTTTTTTGTCACATGAAATCAACATTTAATATAACGGGAATGACCTGCTCGGCTTGCAGCGCTCATGTCGAAAAGGCAGTGGGCAGTCTGACGGGTGTAAAAAGCGTGAGCGTCAGCCTGCTTTCAAACAGTATGCAGGCAGAGTATGACGGTATTACCGCAGCGGATATCTGCGCGGCAGTGATTAAGGCAGGCTACGGCTGTACGGAAAAGGGCGCACGGAATACGGATTCCGATTCTGCGCAGCGGCGCGGCGAAGAGGCAAAGCAGATGAGGGTGCGCCTTGTTGCGTCGGTGATTTTTCTTGCGCTGCTGATGTATGTTTCAATGGGTCACATGCTTGGCGCGCCGCTGCCGCCTTTTATGACGGGGCACGAGGGTGCGATTGCCTTTGCTTTGACGCAGTTTTTGCTTACGCTGCCAATAATGTACCTCAATCGTTCGTATTATATCAGGGGATTCAAGGCGCTTGCGCGGCGTTCGCCCAATATGGATACGCTGATTGCGGTAGGCTCTGCGGCGGCTGTGGCGTATGGCATTTTTGCAATTTACCGCATGGGCTACGGGCTGGGCGTGGGTGATACTGCGCTGGTGGAAAAGTACCACATGGATTTGTATTTTGAATCCGCCGGTACAATACTTACGCTGATTACGGTCGGAAAATTCCTTGAAAGCCGCAGCAAGGCAAAAACCGCCGAGGCACTGACAAAGCTTTCCGAGCTTGCTCCCGAAACGGCGACGGTAGAGCGCGGGGGCAATGAGCTTGTTATTCCTGCGGCGGAGCTAGTGGCAGGGGATATCTGTGTTGTGCGCAGCGGTCAGCGAATACCCGCTGACGGCGTGGTGATTGAAGGCTCTGCGGCGGTTGACGAATCTGCGCTGACGGGCGAAAGCATTCCCGCAGAAAAGCTGACGGGCGATACTGTGCTGACAGCATCCGTAAACAAGGGCGGATTTATTCGCATTCGCGCAGAGCGCACAGGCGGGCAGACCACACTTTCGCAGATAATCGAGCTTGTAACCGATGCGGCGGCAGGCAAAGCGCCGATTGCAAGGCTTGCCGACAGAATCAGCGGCGTGTTTGTGCCGATTGTAATGGGAATTGCAGCGCTGACGTTTGCGGTGTGGCTTATATCGGGGCAAACGCTTGAATTTGCGCTTTCGGCGGGAATTTCGGTGCTGGTGATATCCTGCCCGTGTGCGCTGGGACTTGCAACGCCTGTTGCGATAATGGCGGGTACGGGCAAGGGCGCGGAAAACGGAATATTGATAAAATCTGCGCAGGCTCTGGAAACGCTGCACAAGGTCAATACGGTGGTGCTTGACAAAACAGGCACAATAACCGAGGGCAAGCCCGTCTGCACCGATATAATCGAGTATGAGAGCGGAGCGTTTGCGGCAGCGTACAGTCTTGAGCGGCTTTCGGAGCATCCTGTTTCCAATGCGATATGCGAGGAAGCAAAGCAGCGCGGCATAAGCTATTCGCAAGCCGAGAATTTCACTGCCGAGGTCGGCAGGGGAATCGGCGGCATGCTTGGCGGAAAGCGGTATTTTGTCGGAAATGTTCGCTTGATGCAGGAGAACGGCATAGAGCATACAAGTGCGGCAGAAGAAGCGGCAAGGCTGTCGGCTGACGGAAAAACGGCGGTAATAATCGCTGACGAAACACACGCAATCGGCGTAATTGCCGTGGCTGATAAGGTTAAGCCGTCAAGCATTGAGGCGGTTCGGCGGTTTAAGCAAATGGGTATCAGGGTAATAATGCTGACAGGTGATAACGCCCGCACCGCCGAGGCTGTCAGAAAGCAGACGGGAATTGACGAAGCCGTAGCGGAGGTACTGCCAACGGGCAAGGCAGAGCATATCAAGCGGCTTATGGCGCAGGGCAAGAGCGTTGCAATGATTGGCGACGGCATCAACGACGCCCCTGCGCTTGCCTGCGCTGATATCGGTATTGCAATCGGTGCGGGAACGGATATTGCGATTGATTCCGCTGACATTGTGCTGATGAAAAGCTCGCTTAACGACGCGGTTTCGGCTGTTGCGCTGGGCAGGGCTACAATCCGAAACATCAGACAGAATCTGTTCTGGGCGTTCTTTTACAATACAGTGGGTATTCCGCTGGCGGCGGGTGTGTTCTATCCCGCATTCGGTATTCTTCTCAACCCTATGATTGGCGCGGCGGCAATGAGCTTAAGCTCGGTATGCGTATGTCTTAATGCGTTGAGACTGCGTTTCTTTAAGGTTAAGGGTACGCAGACTGCGGTGAGCAGCGGCGAATCATCCCGGAAAAACACAGTGAATGCTGTAATAATACAACAAAAGGAGACACAAGCAATGACAAAGACCATGGTTATCAACGGTATGATGTGCAACAACTGCAAAAAGCACGTTGAAAAGGCGCTGGGCGCAATCGACGGCGTAAGCGCGGTTGAGGTAAATCTTGAAGAAAAGACGGCAGTTGTAACGCTTTCGGCAGAGGTATCCGACGATATTATGAAGAATGCGGTTACGGAGGAGGGCTACGAGGTAGTTTCAATAAGCTTATGAGAATGAGAAAAAAGCATCATCTGGAGGACAGGCTTGCCGCCTGTTCTCCGGTAATGATTAAAATGCAGAATCAGAACGAGCACGCAAACGACCCGCTTGACGAGGAGCTTTTCTTCGACAGCATGAGGGTTTTCGGCAACAATAACCCGCTGTATTTGGAAATCGGCAGCGGCAAGGGGCAGTTTGTGCTGGAGCTTGCAAGACAGAATCCCGACATCAATTTTATCGCCGTTGAGAAAACTCCGAATGTGATAGTAACGGGCGCAGAGGCACTGATGGAGAGCGGGCTTGGGAATGTTCGTTTCTGTCTGGGTCAGGCGGAATATCTGGAGCATTTGTTCCACCCGCACAGCGTTGACAGGCTGTACCTTAATTTCAGCTGTCCGTTTCCGAAAGAAACCTACGCCAAGCATCGCCTTACCCACACGCGTTTTCTGGAGATTTACAAGGTTATACTGAAAAGCGGGGCGGAAATCCACCAAAAGACCGACAATATGCGGCTGTTTGAGTTTTCAATCGAGCATTTTTCGGCGAATGGCTTCCGCATGAAAAATGTATCGCTGGATTTACATAACAGCGGGTTTGAGGGGAATATTATGACAGAGTACGAAACCCGCTTTACACAGATGGGTATGCCAATCTACCGTCTGGAGGCGGTGAACCCTTAACGGAGGCATTGAATGGTTGAATTAAAGGGCAGATTTCCAAGCAGCTCGGGGCTGTGCGACGTGCATTTTTACATTTTCAAGCCCGAGAAGCCCAAGGCGGCGCTTATGCTTTCGCACGGTATGTGCGAGTATATCGAGCGTTACAGGGAGTTCGCGGAGTTTCTGTGCGGCAATGATATAGCGCTGTGCGGCAGCGACCATATCGGGCATGGCAAATCTGTGACCGACGACAATATGCTGGGCTATTTCGGCGAGGAACACGGCTATTTCAACATGGTGCGCGACCTCAACCGCATGAAGAAAATAATGGACAGGGAGCTGCCCGATATTCCGCATTTTCTTATGGGTCACAGCATGGGCAGCTTACTGGCACGAATATTTATTGCAAAGTACCCGCATGACTGGCACGGCGTGATTCTGTGCGGAACTGCGGGCGGATTTGTGAGTACGCTGCCTATTCGCCGCGTGGTTGACTCAATGGTGAATAGGCGCACGGGGCGGTATCGTCATCAAAGGGCAACAGAGCTTGCGTTGGGACTGTTCAATATCCGAAACGAGAATCACCGTACGCCCAACGACTGGTTATCGCGTGATGAAGCGAATGTTGACCGTTTCTGCAATGACCCCAAGTGTAATTTTATCTTCACGCTTGCAGGCTATCGCGACCTTATGAACGCGCTTATGACCTGCAACAGCGATACGGTTATCGGCAATACTCCGACAGAGCTGCCACTGTTTTTCCTCAGCGGAGGAATGGACCCGGTTGGCGAGTATGGTCAGGGCGTAAGAAGCGCGGTAATCAAGTACCTTGAACGCGGCTGCGAGGTGTCGCTAAAAATCTACCCCGAGGCGCGCCACGAGCTTATTTTTGAGCTGAACCGCGACGAGGTAATGAAGAACATTCTGGATTTTATTGTGCGGCATTGCTGACAGCGGGCTGTCGATAAAACGACGTCTGCGGTGGCGCTAATATTAAAAAAACGGGCTTAATGCCCGCTTCAGGCTGTCGAGAAAGCCCCGTCTGCGTTGTCGCTCCGCACCATGACAGGCACAAAGCCTAGTCATGGCGCGGGCTCCTAGCATCCGGAGCTTTCTCGCCACCCTGATTATTTCATTTTTTCGACAAGCAGAAACGGGCTTAATGCCCGCTTTTTTTATTCCAAAATTACAGCCTTTTGCAGTTTTACGGAATCTATTATTCCCGTAAGGTTTCCGAAACGGAAATCCGGGGATACGCTGAAAAAGCCAAGCGTTTCCCTATACGAAAGGAGTGTAATTTTATGACAATTACCGATAGAATTATTCCGGTGAATAAATACAACCGCCCAGGCACGAAATACACCCCGCAGAAAATTTGTGTACACTACACGGGCAATGCGGGCAGCAGTGCGGCTGCGGGCGCAGCATACCAGATGAATGTTGCAAAAGGCGTTTTTGCATCACAGGGGCAGGGCGTGTGGACATCATCACAGTATCTGGTGGGACTATGCGGCGAGGTTATACGCTGCGTACCCGATAATGAAATGGCGTATGCTGCGGCAAACAACAATCGCGGCGTGATTCACATTGAGGTCTGTCATCCCGATAAGAGCGGCAAATTCAACCCCGCCACAATCACCGCGCTGGGCGAGCTGGTGCGAATGCTGATGAGCAAGTACAAGATTTCCGCCGAGAATGTTGTGCGTCACTACGACCTCACGGGTAAACAGTGCCCGCTTTATTATGTGGATGAAACCCGCTGGGCGGCGCTGAAAAAGTCGATTACAGCGCAGAAGCTTTACCGCGTACAGGTAGGCGCATTCACCGACAGAAGCAACGCGGAGGAGTATAAAAAGAAAGCCGAGGCAGCAGGCTTCACAGCGTTTGTTGTGGAGGTGAACTGAATGTCGGATAAGCTTGAACGAATCGGAATAACTGCAGCTCTGACCGTCTTGTTTGCGTGGCTGGGTGAAATAGCCGTGCCGTTTGCATTGCTGGTGCTGCTGCAGCTTATCGACTATGCAACGGGGCTCTTTGCGGCGAGATACCGCAGCGAAAGTATCAGCTCATATCGTTCAATCCGCGGAATAGCCAAAAAGATTTGTATGTGGCTGCTGATAGCGGTCGGAGGAATCATGGATTGGCTGCTTGCCTACGCGGGCGGTGCGCTTGGGCTGAACCCGCTGCCTGCCGCCGCAGCAACGCTTGTGTGCGTGTGGCTGATGTGCAGCGAGGTGATATCGGTGCTTGAAAACATGAAGGATATCGGCGTAAAGCTGCCGGGCTTTTTAATGAGACTTGCGGAAAATATCAGGTCAAAGGCAGATAAATAGCAGAGATTCCCGAACGGTAATATGCGTTCGGGAATTTTGCTGTCGGTAACTTTTCCGAAAAATGATTTTTATGGAATAATTCGGGCAGTGAAAGCAACAATAATTCCGAAGTATATCAACGGAGGTTTTGTATGAAGAAAATAATAGCTGTTCTTGCGGCGAGCGCAGCGCTTTCGGGAATAATCTGCGCAATGCCGAAGGCTGTGGAAAGCTCTGTACCCGCAGCGGACATTACTCATGCAAAAAGAGTAATGTACAGCCGCTCGGTGCTTGGCAGCGGGCGGCTGGAATATCTGGGGCAGACGGATGTGACCTGCGCAATGCCGCTGGTGCTGGAGCGCTTTTGTGTGAGCGAGGGTGATACGGTGTGCGTGGGTGATGTAATAGCAAGGGTTGACAAGGCGGCAACCCGTTCTCTGATTGAAAGTCTGGGTCAGGTGCCGCAGCTTGCGGTTGCGGCGGCTAATCTGTCTACGGCGGTTTCGCTGATTCCCGAAGAAATTACAGCAGACCGCAGCGGCAGGATTATTGCAACGGCAGGCAGCGGCAAGGCGGTTGAAGCAGGCGGAAGCATAGCCTCAATTGCGGGCTCGGATACAATGGTGCTTTCTGCGGCGGTAAGCGAGCTGAATATTGCAGAAATTTCGCTTGGACAAAAAGCTTTGTTCACCTGCGTGGCATATCCCGACGAGCAATTTACGGGCACGGTAGCGCAGATTGCAATGGCGGCGCGCAATCAGTACAGCGGCGCAGTGCTGGAAACCGTTGTTGATATCCTTGTTGCGCCGGACAAATTTGACGAGCGGCTGAAATCGGGCATGACGGCAGATGTAGTGCTGCCCGTAAGCGAGCCGCACGAAATCTGTGTGCTGAATTACGAGGCAATCGGTCAGGACGACGACGGCGAATTTGTCTATGTTTACGAGAATGGCGTGGCTTGCCGCAGACGAATATTCACCGACGCGGAATTTGCAGACGGTACGGAGGTGGTCAGCGGGATAACCGCCGAGGACAGCGTGTTTCTGAATCCCGAGAGCATTGACGGCAGCCGATATATCAGAACAGAGGAGCAGTGACTATGAGATTTCTTTCGGTGCTGACAAATATCTTTCGCTGCCGCACACGCTCGCTGCTGACAATGGCGGGTACGGCAGTGGGAGTGTTTTCGGTGGTGATAATAAGCGCGATTGGCGCAGTGGGTACATCACAGGTTAGCCGCACGCTTATTACTATGGGTGTGGACACACTGCTTGTGCAGGCTGCGGACAGCGTTTCGGCGACAATTACCGACGACGATTTGGTGACTGTCCGCCGCGTTGAGGGCGTAAGTGACGTTATGCCGCTGATGGCTTCCATGACCGAATCAAAGCTGAAGGGCGTACGCGTGGACAGCTATGTCTGGGGTGTTGACAAGTCTGCGGACAAGCTGATTTCGCTGACTGCAAAGCATGGCAGGCTCATCAATGATTCGGACAGCGCTTCGCGGCTGAAGGTCTGCGTAATTGACGAAGCGTTTGCGCAGGAGGCGTATGGGCGAAGCAATGTTGTGGGCAAGAGCATGAGTATTTTCCTTGGCGGAAGATATCACACCTTTGAGATAATCGGCGTTGCGCAGTCGGGGCTTTCAAGCCTGCAGGGAATGCTTTCAAACATCATGCCGGGATTTATGTATATTCCAATCAGCACAATGCAGCAGCTTACGGGGCGCTCAACCTACGATAAAATTGCCGTTAAGCTTACGGATGCCGACTCTGACCGCGCTGTGGTAGCAAGCGTAAAGGAGGCTCTTGCACGCGGCGGAAGAGCGGATGATTATGTCTGCAACAATTTATTATCGCAGAAAAAGCAGCTGGACGACATTCTGGGAATTGTTACGACATCTCTTTCGCTGGTTGCGGGAATATCGCTGATTGTATCGGGTATTTCGGTTATGACTACAATGATGATGAGCGTTGCGGAGCGCACACGGGAAATCGGAATAAAGAAAAGCATCGGTGCGCGAAGTCGGGATATCTGCGCGGAATTTCTGGCGGAAAGCGCTGCGCTGACCTTTCTGGGCAGTCTGTGCGGAATTGCCGCAGGGTTGATTTTAGCGGTGCTGGGCTGCGCGGTTGCAGGTGTGCCGTTTGAGCTTGACCCGATTACGCCTGTTCTTGCCTGCGCAGCGGCAGTTGGCTCGGGCGCTCTTTTCGGGGCATATCCCGCGTACAAAGCAGCCTCGCTGAAGCCCGTTGACGCTTTGCGGGGATAATAAAGGCGCGCCCGTGGTATTTTTGTGAGTATTACGGGCGCGTTTTCTTTTGGAAATTTTGATAAAAACACTTGCAATCATTACAAAAGTATTATATAATATATTTATATATACAAGTTATAGTAAAATACCGACGAAAGGAATCTACTTATGGAAGAAGTAAGCGTTTCAATTACTATCTGCGGAAAAAACTACACCTTTATCACCGATAACCCTACACAGCTGGAAGCCTGCGGAAAGAAACTGGAAGAGCAGGTTATTACATTATGCAACAGCAATGATTACATAAGCAAGCTTGACGCGGCTCTGATTGCAGGCTTGGGCGCTTTGGGCGACAGCATGAGCGCCGATATTATTTGCCGGAAGCTGGAGAGCGAGGTAAAAGCTCTGCGCGAAAAGGCTGCCGAGGGCGAGAAAAACGCCGCGGAGCTTGCAGAAACCGTTCGTCAGCTTGAAGAGCTGCAGAAAACCGCAGAGGAGCTGCACAAGCAGGTAATGCATTGCGAGGAGCTTGAAAGCAAGAATGCTCAGCTTGCGGACAGCCTTAAGGAAGCGAACGAGCATATCGAGCGGGGTCAGAAGGCAATGGATTCGCTCAAGACCGCAGAAAAGCGGGTTCAGGAACTGGAACGCAGAAACGAGCAGCTTACGAAATCCTCAAAGGAAGCGGCTGCAAAAGCGGAGGAACAGAGCCGAACCATAAACCGTCTTACCAAGCAGTCAAGCGAGCTGAAAAAAGACGCAGACCGTGCGCAGAATCTTGCGGCAGAGAACAAAAATCTCACGCAGAAGCTGGACAAGGCAAGAAATGCCGAGGAGGCTCTTAAGCGCAGCCAGAACACGGTAACTTCCTTGCAGAATGAGCTTGCGCGCGTACAGCAGGCATCGGAGGCAGCGGATAAGCGCGCTGCCGAGGCAGAGGCGAAAATGCAGGAAGCACAGCGCAAGCTGGACGATACCGTATTCACTCAGCAGCGGCTTGATGAGGATATCGAGCGCATGGGCATAATTATAGGCGGTCAGGCGCAGGATATTGAAAAATTAGAGAAACAAGCCGAACAGCTTGGCAAGACTATTGAGGATGACAAAACCAGAATTGCCGAGCTTGAAAAGACCTCTGCGCAAGCGCAGAGCAAGTCTGCGGAGCTTGAGAAAAAGGCGGAAGAAAGCGAAAAATCCGCAGGCGAGGCGCAGGCAAGGGCTGCGGAGCTTACAAAGCAGCTGGATTCCGAGAAGAAGAAATCGGCTGACGCAGAAAAGAAAAGCGCAGAGCAGGCTGCGGAAATTGCAAAGCAGACAGCGGAAATCGCAAAGCAGAAATCCCGTGCCGAGCAGGCTGAAAAGTCTTTGAAGGAAGAGCAGAAGAGAAGCGCAGAGCTGGAAAAGAGCGCTTCTGCAAAGGCGGCAAGCGCAGATAAGCAGACCGCTGAAATAGCGCGCTTGAAGGAATCTGCGGCGCAGGCGGAAAAAACTGCCGCAGAGCTTAAAAAGCAGCTTGAACAGGCAGAAAAGAAAGCAGCCGAGCTTTCAAAATCAGTAGAAGAAAATACCGTGTCGGCGCAGGCGCAGACAACCGAAATCGAAAAGCAGAAAGCCCGTGCCGAGCAGGCAGAAAAGGCGCTTGAAGACGAGAAGAAACGCTCTGACGAGCAGGTGGCACGCGCGGAATCCGCAGAAAAGGCGCTTGCGCAGGCAGAAAAGGCTTCGGAGGATTCTAAAACAAGAACCTCGGAGCTTGCGCAGCAGCTTGCAGAGGTAAGAGCGCAGCTTGAACAGGCAAAGAAAGCCGCAGAGGATGCCGAATCTCTGCGTGTGCAGTGTTCACAGCTTGAAAGCGAGAATGCAGCCCTTAAAAAGTGCAGCGAAAACGCTGATGATATCTCCGGCAGACTTTCCGATGCGGAAAAGGCTGCTGAGGATATGAAGAAGCGGCTGGAAGAGGCGCAGACCGAAGCGGAGAATCTGAAAAAGGCAAATCAGAATCTTAACAAGCAGATACAGGATTTGCTTGAGGACGGACAGCTTACATTATGAGAGAAAAACATGAGGTATTAGCTCCGTGCGGGAGCATGGAGAGTCTGGCGGCGGCGCTCAACACGGGCGCTGACGCTGTTTATGTCGGCTTAAAGGAGTTTTCGGCGCGTAAAAACGCCGAAAATTTTTCTGTGGATGAGCTGCGCGAGGCTTGCAGAGAATGTCACAGGCGCGGCGTCAGGGTGTATGTTACAGTGAACACGCTGGTGTATGATGATGAGCTTGCGCTGCTTGCCGAGTGCATAAAATCGGCGGCGGAATGCGGCGCAGACGGGCTGATTATTCAGGATTTTGCAGCAGCGGAGCTTGCAAAAGCAATCTGCCCCGAAATGGAGCGTCATGCTTCAACCCAGATGACGCTTAACAGTGTGCAGGGTGTTCTTGCGGCGGAGCGCGCAGGATTTTCGCGCGTGGTGCTGGGTCGTGAGCTTTCGCTGGAGCAAATCAGGCATATTGCGGAACAAACCTCTGCGGAGCTGGAGGTTTTCGTGCATGGCGCACTTTGCGTAAGCATCAGCGGGCAGTGCTATATGAGCAGCGTTTTCGGCGGCAGAAGCGGAAATCGCGGCTTGTGCGCGCAGCCGTGCCGGTTGGATTTTTCCTGCGGGGAGCGGCACAGCGTGATTTCGCTGAAGGACAGCTCGGTGATTGAGCACCTTTGTGAGCTTGCCGAGGTCGGCGTTACTTCATTCAAGATTGAGGGCAGAATGAAACGCCCCGAGTATGTTGCGGCAGCCTGCGACTCCTGCGTAAAAGCACTGCACGGTGAGGAGTACGACGCCGAAAGGCTTGTCGGGATTTTCTCCAGAGGCGGGCTGACAGACGGGTATTTCACGGGTGATATGAGCAATATGCAGGGTACGCGCGGCAAGGAGGATGTCGAGGCTTCCGCAAAGGCTATGAATGGAATTAAGGCGCTGTACAAGGACGAATACAAGCGATTTTCTGCAGATATTTCGGCAGTTGTACGCGCGGGCGAGCCGATAACCGCAAAGGCAGCCGCGTGCGGAGTAACGGTTTCGGCTTCGGCAGAGATTCCGCAGGCAGCGGTTAATTCTCCCACGGGCGCAGACGAGGTGATATCAAGGCTTTCAAAGCTGGGCGGAACGCAGTTTTTTGCGGGCAGTGTCACAGCCAATACAGAAGAAGGACTTCGGGTATCTGCGGCAGCGCTGAATGGGCTGCGGCGTGAGCTTTGCGAAAAGCTGGATTCCGAGGTGCTAAAATACAACACTCCCGACTATACTGTAAATACCGCAGACGCAGCCGCGATTGTACGCTCGTTGCCTGCATACGCGCCAAAAGGCTTTGCGCTGCGAGCGGAGGTGTATACCGCGCAGCAGCTGAAACAGGCGATTGAACTGCCGTTCGAGCGAATTTATGCGCCGATTCGGCTGCTGGATGAGAACACTCCCGAAAAGGACAGAATCATTGTGCTGCCGCCGCTGTTTCTGGCGGATTGCGAGGATGAGGTAACGGCTCGGCTTGCAAGGCTGAAAAAGCTGGGCTTTACACGCGGCGCGGCGCATACGCTTGGTCATGCGGGTATGCTGCTGGAATCGGGCTATGAGGTAAGCGGCACCTATCGGCTGAATGTGCTCAACAGTCTCTCGGCAGCGCATTATGAGCGCATGGGCTTAAGCGACCTTACGCTGTCGTTTGAGGGAACGGTGCAGAAGCTTTCGGAAATTCGCGGAAATATACCGCACGGAATACTTGCGTACGGAAGAATCCCGCTTATGGCAATGCGCAGATGTCCTGTCTGCGACGGTGCGCCCTGCGGAAAATTCCCCGAGGGCTGCGGAAAATCCGTAAAGGACAGACGCGGCAATGATATGCCGGTACTATGCGGCGGGAATTATGTCGAGCTGCTTAATCCCGACCTGCTGATTATGAGCGACCGTCAGGATGCGCTTAAAAGGTTTGATTTTGCGCTGCTGAAATTCACCGATGAAAGCGAGCTGTCGCCGGTAGTCGAAATGTATCTTAACAACGGCAAGCCCAAGGGCGGTCTGACCCGCGGTTTATATTACAGAGGTGCGGAGTAATGGTAAACGAGAACGAGCTTTTTGATATCCTCACGCCCGAGGGCGAGCGAACAGGAACAACCAAGCCGCGTTGTGAGGTTCACCGAGACGGCGACTGGCATGGCAGCGTGCATATCTGGGTGCTGCGCAGGCGGTTTGATGGTACGGAGATACTGATGCAAAAGCGCGCAGCGGGTAAGGATTCCAACCCGAATTGCTACGACGCGGCGGCTACGGGTCATATTGACGCAGGCGAGGATGCGCTTGCGGCTGCGGTTCGTGAGCTGTATGAGGAAATGGGAATACACGCTGCGCCCTCGGACCTGCTGCCCGTAATACGCAGGCAGGTGCGCGAGGACAGGGTATTCCACGGGAAAAGATTCTTGAACAACGAGATAAACAGTGTGTATCTGCTGACAAAAGCGGTATCCGACAGCGAGATTCGCTTTGAGGAGGAAGAAATCTCGGCTGTTGAGTGGCAGCCGTATGAAAAGCTGGAAGAAGCGCTGACGCATGAAGACCCGCGCTATTGCGTGATGCTTGACGAGCTGCGGGAGGTTATGCGCGCAGCGGAGAATTTACAGTAATAAACCCGCAAGGGTAATATAAGGAGGAAACTGCAATGCCATTTATCAATGTAAAAACAAACGCCGAGGTAAGCGAACAGAAAGCCGAGCAAATCAAATCCAAGCTCGGGCTTGCAATTACCGCTATCCCCGGTAAATCTGAGGGCTGGCTTATGGTTGGTATCGAGGACAACTACAAGCTGTATTTCAAGGGAACAAAGGAGCCTGCCGCAATGGTAGAGGTAAGCTTGTACGGTAAGGCTTCGGCAAACGCTCTGGGAACGCTCACGTCTAACATCACGGGAATCATGGGCGATGTGCTGGGAATATCGTCGGACAGAGTGTATGTAAGCTACATGAGTACTCCCGACTGGGGCTGGAACGGCAGTAATTTCTGATTTTCGGCTTTCGGTTCAATCAGAGTGCGCAGGATTTTTGCCTGCGCATTTTTGTTATGTGAAAATTGCAAGAAAATTTATAAAAATGCTTGACAAATTATTAAAATGGTGCTACAATTATTAGCAAGAAGGGAAGTGATACCTTTGGAGAAGAACATTTACAGTCTGGTACTTTCCGACGACGTTGTCGAAGCGGTTGACGCGCTGGCGCGGGGTCAGGGGCTAAGTCGTTCGGCAATGATTAACCAGATTCTTGCGGAGCGTGTGGCGTACACAACGCCCGAAATGCGGCTGCGCGAGGTGCTGGCATCATTGCAGCGCTCAATGGGAGATGTGTTCTATTTAATGGAACAGCCCAGCGCGGGAACGCTGAATTGCCGAAGCTCGCTTAAATACCGCTACAAGCCGACGGTCAAATATTCGGTTGAGATTTTCTCACAAAACGGCAAACGTGCGGGTGAGCTCAAGGTGTCGTTCCGCACGAAAAACGAGCAGCTGATTGACGACCTTATGGGATTCTTCAACTGCTGGGCGGCGCTGGAGCAGCGGTATATTGCCGACAAGATTTCGCAGGATATATTGTATTCGGTTGACAGCGGAAGATTTTCGCGAACGCTGAATATGCCGCCGAATGATATCTCGGACAATTCGCTGGGGCAGGCGGTGGCGGACTATATGGCGATGTTCGACGAAGCAATGAAGGTGTATTTTGCGGAGCTGCCCGAGGCAAAATCAGCCGCGGCGGCAGCGGAGCAGTCATACGCAAGGGCGATAGCAAATCAGAAGTATATTATATAATGAACGGAGGTTGTATTTATGAATGCGAACAAGATGACCAAAAAGAGCCTTGAGGCGCTGCAAACAGCGCAGAATCTCTCGATAAGCTACCAGAACAACTGCGTAGAGCAGGAGCATCTGCTTTACGCGCTGCTTTCGGATGAAGGCGGGCTTATACCGCAGATGCTTACCAAGATGAATATTGACGCAAACGCGGTTGAGCAGGCTGCGCTGAAATTCGTTGAGGGAATGTCGCGAGTATCGGGCGGCGGCAGAGAAGCGGGCAAAATCCTGATTTCGGGCGACCTTGACAAGGCGTTTATCGAGGCTGAAAATATTGCGGAGCAGATGAAAGACGAGTATATCTCGGTTGAGCATTTGTTCCTTGCAATGCTTGCAAAGCCTTCAAGCGGCTGCGCGGGCATTTTCAAGAGCTTTAATATTGCAAAGGACAAGGCTCTGAAGGCGCTTCAGGAAATCCGCGGCAGCGCGAGAGTGACCTCGCAGAGCCCCGAGGAAACCTACGATGTGCTGAACAAGTACGGTCAGGATTTGGTGGAGCTTGCTCGTCAGAACAAGCTTGACCCTGTTATCGGACGCGATACGGAAATCCGTAACGTTATCAGAATCCTCTCCAGAAAGACCAAGAACAACCCTTGCCTTATCGGTGAGCCGGGCGTTGGTAAAACCGCTATCGCCGAGGGTCTTGCACTGCGAATAGTACGCGGTGATGTTCCAGCCAATCTGCGCGACAGAAAGCTGTTTTCGCTGGATATGGGCGCGCTTATTGCGGGCGCAAAGTATCAGGGCGAGTTTGAGGAGCGCTTAAAGGCGGTTTTGAATGCCGTTAAAAAGAGCGAGGGCAAGATTCTGCTGTTCATAGATGAGATTCATCTGATTGTGGGAGCGGGCAAAAACGGCGGCGCAATGGATGCGGGCAATCTGCTCAAGCCTATGCTGGCGCGCGGTGAGCTGCATTGTATCGGCGCAACCACGCTTGACGAGTACACCAAGTACATTGAAAGCGACCCTGCGTTGGAGCGTCGTTTCCAGCGTGTGCTTGTCCCCGAGCCTAATGTTGAGGATGCAATCTCGATTCTTCGCGGTCTGAAAGAGCGTTATGAGGTATATCACGGCGTTAAGATTCAGGATAATGCAATAATTGCGGCGGCAACGCTGTCCAATCGCTATATTACCGACCGATTCCTGCCGGATAAGGCAATCGACCTGATTGATGAGGCGTGCGCTATGATTCGCACGGAGATGGATTCCATGCCCGCAGAGCTGGATGAAATTTCACGCAGCATTATGCAGCATGAGATTGAAGAAGCGGCATTGAAAAAAGAAACCGATAAGCTTTCGCAGGAGCACCTTGCAGATTTGCAGAAAGAGCTTGCGGAAATGCGCGAGAAATTCAATACAATGCAGGCAAAGTGGCAGAATGAAAAGCAGGCTATCGGTAAGGTGCAGCAGCTTCGCGCAAAGATAGAGGAAACAAATGCGGAGATAGAAAGAGCAAAGCTGAAATACGACCTCAACCGTGCCGCAGAGCTGCAGTACGGCACACTGCCCGCGCTCCAGAAAGAGCTGGAGCAGGAGGAGCAGTTTGCAGAGCAGGCAAAGGCGGATTCGCTGCTGCGCGACAAGGTTACGGAGGAAGAAATTGCGAAAATCGTTGGCCGCTGGACGGGAATCCCGGTTTCAAAGCTGGTTGAGGGTGAGCGGCAGAAAATATTGACGCTGGGCGATACGCTGCACAAGCGTGTTATCGGTCAGGATGAAGCCGTTGACCGTGTGACGGAAGCTATTATGCGTTCACGCGCAGGCATCAACGACCCCAAAAAGCCGCTTGGCTCGTTCCTGTTCCTCGGTCCTACGGGCGTAGGTAAAACAGAGCTTGCAAAGGCGCTTGCAGAGGCGTTGTTTGATGATGAGCACAACATAATCCGAATTGATATGTCGGAATATATGGAGAAGCACAATGTATCCCGTCTTATCGGAGCGCCTCCCGGATATGTCGGCTATGAGGAGGGCGGTCAGCTTACAGAGGCGGTCCGCAGAAAGCCGTATTCGGTTGTGCTGTTTGATGAGGTGGAAAAGGCTCACCCGGATGTGTTCAATGTGCTGCTGCAAATCCTCGACGACGGCAGAGTAACAGACTCGCAGGGCAGAACGATTGATTTTAAGAACACAATCATCATTCTGACCTCGAACCTCGGCTCGCAGTATATTCTTGAAGGAATTAACGAAAACGGCGAGATATCCGAGGAAGCCCGCGAAAATGTCGACAGGGCACTCAAAGCGCACTTCCGCCCCGAGTTTCTCAACAGACTGGATGAAACGGTATTCTACAGACCGCTCAGCAAGGACAATATTTTCAATATTATTGACCTGCTCACAGCAGACCTCAGAAAGCGTCTGAAGGACAAGCAGCTTAATCTTGAGATTACAGACGAAGCAAAGCAGTTTGTGGTAGACAGCGCGTACGACCCGAGCTTTGGCGCGCGCCCTCTTAAGAGATATATGCAGCGTCACCTCGAAACGCTTATTGCAAAGGAAATTCTTGCGGATAAGGTTAAGCAGGGTGATACAATCCATGTCGGCGTTATAAATGAACAGCTGGCTGTGACGGAAATTACAGGCGCATAAACTATATATAATACAGAACCGGCACCGGCAGAGAAATCTGCCGGTTTTTTTATGAAAAATTCGCATTGAGATGTTGAAAAAATCAAAAATGTATGCTATAATAAAGAGAAGTCCATAACTATTTAATGAAAGTGAGTGAAAATGTATGAGATGCCCCGAATGCGGAGATGAGGAAAGCAAGGTAATTGATTCGCGCCCTACCGAGAATAAGGTGCGCCGCCGCCGTGAGTGTATACGCTGCGGATATCGATTTACCACATACGAGATAATCGAGGAAACTCCGCTTATGGTTATCAAAAAGGATAATTCAATCGAGCCGTTTGACAGAGCCAAGCTGGTTGACAGACTTTGCCGCGCGGCAATCAAACGACCCATTTCTCTGGGAACAATAGAGGGTATGGTGGAAGAGATTGCCTACGAGCTGAAAAATTCGCTCCAGCGCGAGGTGACATCAGATAAAATCGGTGAGATGGTTCTGCACAAGCTGAAGAACGTTGACCATGTTGCATACATACGCTTTGCTTCCGTTTACAGAGAATTCAGCGACGCGGAGAGCTTTATGAAGGTTATATCCGAGCTGATGGAGGAAAAATAAGCTTTCGTTGTAACAAGGTGCATATTTTCGTTGAAAAATGAGTAATATAACTTGTGCAATATTCCGTGTTGACAAATTGCCCCCGTTGTGGTACAATAATTAAGCTGTCACGAAAGCGGCACGGAAAAAGAGAGTCGGTAAAAAAAGATTGAAAAAATCTTAAAAAGTACTTGACAAGCTCGAAAAGCTGTGCTATAATAGATAAGCTTTCGACAGAGAGCGTCACAGAAGGAAGAAAACAAAGAAATTTCAAAAAAAATTTGAAAAAGTACTTGACAAGCGATTCCGAATGTGATATAATAATCAAGTCGCTGCGGAAGCGGCAGACAAGCTCCTTGAAAATTGAACAATAGAACGAATTAACATTACCTTGTCGATTCCGAGGCTGAAAAAGCCGAGGGAGAGAACAAATGATAATTCTGGATAAACACAGATTGCGTTAATATGAATAACGTTAGCGTTTATGTAGAGTCAAGATTAGACCGCGAGGAATCGCGATTTGATACAAACTTTAAAGAGTTTGATCCTGGCTCAGGACGAACGCTGGCGGCACGCCTAACACATGCAAGTCGAACGGAGTTAAGAGAGCTTGCTCTTTTAACTTAGTGGCGGACGGGTGAGTAACACGTGAGCAACCTGCCTATCAGAGGGGGACAACAGTTGGAAACGACTGCTAATACCGCATAATGTATTTGAGAGGCATCTTTTGAATACCAAAGATTTATCGCTGATAGATGGGCTCGCGTCTGATTAGATAGTTGGTGAGGTAACGGCCCACCAAGTCGAC
>JBJESB010000131.1:0-8215 GCA_051882575.1 Oscillospiraceae bacterium | reverse complement strand
GTTGCTGTTGAGGAAAGTTTCAAGAAGTAAGGTTTTTTGTTGCCCACCCCCTGTGAGAATGGCTTAACAGAGACAAACTTTGAGGCACGATACAAGTGGGCAACACCACAAAATCATATGAGTTTTACCGCCCTTTCGGATACTCCGAGAGGGCGGTTTTCTTATGCTTGCCGCTAAAACTACTCACCCTCTGCCGGTAAAGCAAAGGGTGAGATTTATTATTCAGAAATCAAGTATTTCGGTAATTACCATGTGCGCGAGTTAAGCTTCTTGAACTCTCCGACCGTAGAAACATGAGCGTTCAGACCGCCGTCTACCGTAACGACCTGACCTGTGAAATATTCGCTTTCATCCGAAGCAAGGTAAAGGCACATATTTGCAATATCCGCAGGAGCGCCGTAACGGTTTACCATGATATTGTTCAGGAATACATCCTTAAGCGCCTGAGGAACATAAGCCTCGTTTTCGGGTGTAACAATAAGTCCGGGGCGAACGCAGTTGCAGCGGATATTATCCTTGCCGTACTGGAGAGCTGTTGACTTTGTCAGCATATCAACTCCCGCCTTTGCGCAAGCATACGCTGTGGAGCCTAAATCGCCGCCGCAGGAAGCCATAGAGCCGATATTTATGATAGAACCGCCCTTGTTTTCCTTAAGATAAGGAAGCACGCTCTTTATCGCATAGAAAGTACCTCTGATATCGCTTTGGAAAATGTTGTCCCACATTTCAAGTGTAAGCTCGTCAACACGACCGTCCTTTAAGCCAACATTTGCGGCATTGTTTACGAGAATGTCAATCTTGCCGTATTTCTTGACGGTATCTGCAAGCAGCTCGTCAATGCTCTCGGTCACGGTGATATCCATGAAGTGGTAGAATGCCTCTCCGCCCTCGGCAGTAATGCTGTCAACAACAGCCTGACCCTTTGCCTCGCGGCGTCCGCAAATAACTACCTTTGCGCCTTCAGCAGCAAAAAGCTTTGCAATTCCAACGCCGATTCCGCTTGTTGAGCCTGTTACGATTGCGACCTTGTCCTTTAATCTGTTCATTTTTCAATCCTCCATATAATATATGTATAACGGTTAACTGTTCCGTTAAGTACTGTGATGTACTACTATTATTATACACCAAATTCTAAAAAAATCAAGAGTGATTATCAGATTAACCTGCTTTCACCAAGAATTGCCGCTTTTTCAAGCGGCAATTCAGTGTGTTATTACTGCGGCGTTGTTCCGTACCAATAGTAGTCCTAACTGTCGGTTTCCTTATTTCTCGAAAATTACCATACTTCTTCTGGATTATACTCTGCAATGCACTCTTTTGCGGCTTTGAGTACATTTTCTGCGTCATATTTTTTTACATCATTTTTATATGCATCTCCATTATAGAAATTACAAAATTTCAAATTTGTACGAAGTTCATGTTCTTTCATAACACCAGCTACAAACCCCATACCTGTTTCAAACGTCTGTGCATAAAACAAACATTTGCTTAAATCACAAGCTTGTTTATCATCATTGTACAAAAGCCAATCAACACGCACAATAGGTATGCTTACAGCGTTCATTCTTCGTATAAGTTCAGACCAAATCGCATCATAATCTTCACAATCTTCATTGACACCAATGGAAATCAAATACATCATTTTTTTACCATCTTTTGTTATCATATTTGAATCAAATTCCATAATTTTGCTCCCTTCCGTTTTGTATTCCTCAAAAAATTATTTGTTCATATAATCAAGCGCAGCGAAAAACATTTCGTATGAATCGTCCCAGCCGTCGGGCGTGTCAACTCCTCCGCCGTTTACCGAGCGGCACATAGCAGCGCAGCTTTCTTCCCCCTCATAGAGAAGTTCAGCCGCCGTTATCGGAAACCCCTCGGCAGTAGCAAGCTCGCACAAAGCATTAACCGGATTTCGGTCACTTCGCGTCGCATATATTCTTTCTGTAAGGGCTTTGTCCTTCGCCGCTTTTTCAAGAAGCATCGTAAGGCTGTTATTCATCAAATCACCTCTTGCTTTACATCATAGATACACCATGCAAATTATAGCATAATAACGCACCCTTGTCAACTATGCGTTGATGTGCAATAGGAAGTAAAAAAATCGCCGCTGTTAAAGTGAACTGCCCCCAAAAAGTTAGACAAAAAATTGGGAAATAAATATGCAAAGCGACTAAGTGAGAACTTGGTCGCTTTTGCTATGCTGCTTTATGTCTGTATTCAACAGGAGATAAAATTATTTTGCTATCATGAATTAGATAATGTGACAAAGTCTTTCACAATATTCGGGTTAATTACAAATTTTACCTCACCTGCGACAGCACACTCTGTAGACTGCGGTCAATCCTGTCAAGCTCCGCTTCGGCTTGACGGTGCTGCAACGTGCTTTCGTGATTGAGCTGCATGGTTTCCTCAATCACCCGAATAAGGCTGTCGTTTGCCTTTTTCAGCGATTCGGTGTCAACCCAGCTGCGGCGGCTTTCCGAGGCGGTCTGTATGGCGCTTTGGCGCAGAAGCTCGGCATTTCGCCTAACCATTTCGTTTGTCATTTTGTCAAGTCGACGCTGCGTTTTGTAAAACGAGGTTTGGTCAGCTAATCCAACTGCTGCCGCAAACTGGTTCTTCCAAATCGGAATGGTGTTAAGCACTGCGCTTTGAATCTTCTGCGCCATTACGCTGTTTCCGGTCTGAATAAGCTTCATCTGCGGCGCTGATTGCAGCGCTATGGTGCGGCTTAGCTCAAGGTCATTCAGACGGTTCTCAAAGCGCGATAAATTTTCCTCAAAGCCATTAAGAAGCTGCGCCGACATCGGGTCATTCTGCTGCTGAACCTCGGCGGAAAGCTTTGGAATTGCAGTTGTGCGAAGATATTCAAGCTGTTCTTTACCCGCTTGAATATATATCGTAAGCTGACGAAAGCACTTTGCGTTTTCCTGCCCAAGAATATCAAACAGCTCCGCGCCGCGCATAAGCTCCATACGGGAGCATTCAAGCTGCTGTTCAAGACGCTCTATCCTTATTCGTGCTTTGGCAAAGCGTTTTTTCAGCTTGCGCGTTTTCCTTGCAAGGCTTCCGATAAACGGTATTCTCGCCCAAAATGTGTCCCTTATCACGCCGCCCGTATCAAGGCTCTTTATCTCGTTCAAAAGCACCGTAAGAAGCTCCGCAGTGTCTGCGCTTCCTTTGCCGGAATTATCAAGCACCTTGTCTGCAAATTCCGCAAGACGGCGCTGGCAGCCTATACCGTATTCCACCGCCGTTACGCTGTCTGTAAGGTCAAGCGCCTGCTTTATGCTGTCTATCTGCTCTCGTTCTTCGGCTGAAAAAATCTCACCGCAGGACTGTATATTCGGCACACAAGCATTTGTTGTGGTCAGATTGTTTGCCATACTCGCTCCTAATCCAGTTCATCAATAATACGCTTCATTACGCTGTAGCCCGGCATATTCATAACCGCCGTGATATTCTCCGGGATTCCGCTGACTGCGCTGTCTGTCATACCCTTATATTCCCCGGTGCGAAAGCCGTGCTTTTCCCACGCAAGACGCTGAACATTCGGGTCGGTCAGGGCTTCGATGCCGGTTTTCCCGTTGTCATCAAGAGCAATATAAATATGCGTTGACCAGACTGTCGGGGATGGATAAATCACCACAACATCATCCTTAATTCGCTCATAACCGTCCGGATTTTCTGCGGCATATTCAAGCAACTGGCTTTCGTAGCCTGCAATTATCGGCTTCGCACCAACGCCCATTCGCAGGAATTGATTGAACAGGTCGGAGGACGAGGTTTCCATGTAGCCTGTTCGCAAGAAAATCTCTTTCAGCTGCGGAAGAATATCCTCAACCGTGCTGCTGTCCACTGTTTTGCCGCCGTTAAGGGAATTCGCCAGCAGCGCTGCGAACATATTTCCCGAATTGGAGCGCACAGGGTCGGTGGTATCTACACAAACGCTGCCGTAAAGCTGCGAAAGACCTATATCACTCCACTGCTTATCCTTAAGAATAAGCTCTGTCAGCTTTTCCATATCTGCGTAATATACTCCGTCGGTCTGCGTAACCACGCCCTGTTTATTCAGCGCGTCCGCAACGATTTTATGAGAATACAGCACAATCGGCGTGTTGAACACAATCTCATCCGCCTTTGCGCTGCCGTGAACCTCGTTATAATACTCAAGCGCCGTCTGGCTTGACGGGAACAGGTAATCCCGCCCCGAAAGGTCGGCAGCTACCATATCAAGAGAGCCTGCGCGGGAGTAATCAAATTCCAGACGATAGTTCTTTCTGATGTATTCCGCTATCTCCTCATCCTCAAACAAACCTGTTTTTTCACCGCCCAAATAGCCCGTAAGCTCAGTAGTCTGCGTGCTTTGAGTGAACAGCATAAAAATACCCGCCGCTGCCGCTGCCGCCGCAAGTATCAAAGCGCCGATAATCTTCGGTTTCATTCAATACCCTCCATTTTTACCGTCTGCTTGAGCAGCCTGATTTCTGCGTCGGTATCGGTCATATCGCTGCTCATCAGCTTTTCAAACTGCTGTGCAAATGCGCGGTTCAGCGTTTTAAGCGCTTCAAGAGTATCGCTGCGCTGCCGCATTACCTCGTCTGTGAAAATCAATGCGGATTCAAGCTCCGAATACCTTGAAAGCAGCTTCACCGCAGTTTCCTGATAATAGTCGATAAACTGCCGCGCTGCGTAAATTCTGTCGGGGTGAGCGGTAAGGTACTCTATTATCCGTGCGGATACTCTATGAAGCTGCTCTGCCTCACTGCGCACAGATTCGTCGGTTATACGCCGCATGGAATCCTCAATTTTAAGGAAGCCTTCTTTCGCCGTTTCAAGACGATTCAGCAGCGCTTCGCCGCCGTCTATGCTGTCTGCGTCAATATTTCCGAGCTTCTTAACCGGTCGGAACAGCAGAGAAAATCCCGCATAAGCCGCCGCCGCAATCGCAAGCGAAATAAAGAAATTCCACTTCACGGCGAACAGCAGCAGCAAAAACAATCCCGCTGCAATTATTCCCGCAATAATACCGGACGCCGTTTCAAGCTTTTCATATTTTTTCACGTCAATTATATCCTTTCACAGCACGGAACGCTCCCACAAGGTCGCCGCGCCCGTCAAATACCCTTGCATTGGTGAGCTGCGCTATTTCGTCAAGCTGCTTGCGTTCAGCCGAGCCGAACATTATTGAGAAAATCGGAATATCCATGCCGGTTTGACGATAAAACTCCTCAAAATCATCCCTTGTATTTACAGTTGAAGCGCCGTCCGTCATCAGAATAACCGCCGCAGTATAATCAGCCGCGTTGTAATTTTCCATAATCAGCTCAACTGCGTACCTTGCTGCTGTATATATGTCCGTTCCGCCGCCCGTTTTTTCATCACAAATGCTTTGATACAGCTTTACAAGGCAGTCGGAGTCGGAGCTTTCGCTGCAATACACATTCAGCACATCACTGTTAAAGGTCACCGCGATATTTATATCGCCCTCCCCAGCCTGCAAAAGATTTTCCCGTGCTTTTTCCTGCACCAGAACCTGCTCCATTGCGCTCACAAGCTGACCATTTCCCTCGCCCGACATACTTCCCGAAAAATCAAGGCAGTACACCGAAAGCGATGGCTTGCGGAAGCTGCTCTGCCACAGATTCAAAGCGTTCATCAGCACATCCGCAGCAGGCATGGTTACCGGAGAAAGTATGCGGTCGGTGTCTATTCCCCAAGCCCTGTTGAATACCGCTTTGTTCTGCTGTGAAACTCCGTTAAGCGAAATGCGCCGCCCCGTGGCTTCAACAGAGACTTGCGCCTTGTCGGAAAGAAGATATTCCTGCACCTTCAGGAAGGCTTCCTCTTTCTTTCCGTCACCGTGGTCAAGATACCCAAGCGGGCTGTCAGCTAAACTTAATCCGTCATACGGATAAACCGCATACAGCGGCTCTCTGCCCGCCTGCTCAAGCCTTCTGTTGGCGTCAATGATAAGGCACTCATAGTTCACCATTGCGTCATAGTCGCCCGCAAGGAACATATCCTCAAGCCAGCCGCTGCTGCCCGAGCTGCGCTCTACGCCCGAAAGCAGTGATTGTATCTGCTCCTTAAGCTGCGGGTCGTCAAGGTCGTCGTTTGTCAGCACGGAGTTTTTGCCCGAAAGTGCGTTAAGAAAGCCTATGTATGCGCTTGCTCCCGAATTTGACTGCGTGGCGCTGGTCATGCAGAATTTCAGATTTCCGCCCTCAATAGCTGCCAGAATATCCTTAACCGAAACCTCGCCCGAGGTAAATCCAAGCTGTTCAGCCAGCGACTGTCTGATGCCGAAAATCACCGGTGTTGTGCAGATTGATTCGTCATGCTTTACAATGTGCTTCTCATCACCTAGCGAAAGCCACAGACTGCTTGCTGTCCATACCGCGTCATAATCGGGTGCGCCGTTTTTAAGCTCCCGCATAATATCCACAGAGCCTTTGTAGGTCATTTCTATTTTCACGCCCGTACTTTTCTCGCAATCCTCGAGTATCTGTTCAAGAGCTTCATTTTCCGAGCCTGAAAGAATACGAAGCGTTTCTCCGCCGGTTATACCCTTAAGTACCGAACAGCCGCAAGACGCAGCCGATATTCCTATGGAAAGCAACGCCGCAAGAATACATCTGATTATTTTCATAAGATTACTCCTTTTCTGCTCCTATACTTTAATTTTACATTAACATTATAATTGCTTCTACCATGTTTCGGACAAGTTCTTGTTAATTCTATGTTAATTGATTTGTAAAGCATTTGACGGAAAACAATCAGCAAGCCACAATCAAGCGGTCACCAAAGCATGAATCGTATTGAAATTGTCATACAACTACAAGGCTGTTTCCGGTTCTCTGTTTTGCCAGCTTTTTTGTTTGAGCAATTACCAGCGAAAGCTCCTTTATGGAATCAAAGGCTTGCTCACGGTTTGTTATTGCCGCTGCTGATAGTGTGGCAAGCGGAAATTCCTCAACCATGCCTCTCCTGTTTTTTGAAATAATATATCCCCTGTTCCTGTCGTCCTCGCTGTATAGCTCAAACGACTTTTCGGCAAATCGACTGAATGCTTCCCGACAGAAGCTCTCTGTTCTTTCGGCTTTAGTGATAACCACAAAATCATCTCCGCCTATATGCCCGCAGAAATCACTCTCACAGCAGAATTCCCTCAGGGTTTCAGCAACAACCTTTATCATAAGGTCACCGTTTGAAAAGCCGTATGCATCATTATACGCCTTAAAGTTATCAAGGTCAAAATATATTATTGAAAAAGGCTCCCTGCTCCCGATAAGCCCCCCGACCATCTCGTCTACTGCAATATTTCCCGGCAATCCCGTAAGCGGATTACAGTCGGCTGCGCGTTTCACCTGAATATCAACTGCCGACAGCAGCAAGTCCTTTATACTAACAAATCCGTAATACTCATTTGTCGCGCCGTCAACCACCGGAATAGAATCATAAATATAAGGCTGGCAGCGAGCCATTGCCATTTTCGCCGCTGTTTCAACGGAGGTATCATTCGTTACCGTTAAGCAAGAGGTATCCATTACCGCCCCGACGGTTTTATGCATATTAAGCGAATATCCGTACATTCCGCTCAAAGCCTGCAATACCTGCCACTTTGTCAAAACACCCAGCAATATTCCCGCTTCGTCTACAACCGCTACCTCGGTGATGTTGGGGTCATTCATTATTTCATACACCTCGGTAAACATTGCATTTGGTGAAAGCATAGGCTTTTTTGAGCATAGCTCTTTCACCGTACTTATGCAGGAAGGAGTAAATTTGGCTTTGTTAAGCTCATTGCTAAGGCTGATTATCTGCTTTCTCAAATCGCGGCTTGGCTTCTCAAATTTTTCGGAGGGCTTTGCAAGATAATAGCCCTGTGCATAGTCTATTTTAAGCCCAATAAGCGTTTTAAGCTGCTCATAGGTTTCCACTCCCTGGGCAATTATAGGAATGCCAACATCACCTGCAAACTGCGCTAACGCCGAAACATAAGATTTTTTCATCTCGTCCTTTTCAATATTCTTAATCACTTCGGCGTCTATCTTTATATACTGCGGGTTTACCTCTAAAATCCGATTTATTCCGGAATAGCCCGAACATACATTTGAAACCGCAATTCCGTATCCCTGACCACGGTAATTGTTCAGTGCGGACATAAACAGCTCCATATTGCTAACCGCAAAGCTCTCGGGAGCTTCAA
>JBJESB010000130.1:0-30434 GCA_051882575.1 Oscillospiraceae bacterium | reverse complement strand
GAACAGTACCGCGCAAGCATGAAAACGAATGAGGAATGCGGTTTATTTATTCACCGTTCTATCGGCGATAATTTCCGCAACAATTTCCTTGATGTGAAGAAAATCGCCGCAGAAGTCACCGAGAAATACGGCTTTGAAAGAGCAATGCTTATGCTTGCCCTCCGGGTCAACAGCCTCGAATGGGACGGGCGTATCGACAAGGCAAACAAAGAGTGGGCAAGCAAATTCCTTGCCGGTTATCCCAACGCCGAGGCAATCAGAAAGGTCGCCAACAGTACGCTTGGAACAACTCACCCCGTTCTTTTAGACAGCGTTGCGGAAGAAGTACGGTTTACTTTTCATGAGAGAAACAAGGGTAATCAGCAGGTAGTTGAGGGCTACCGCATAATCCAGAAGGTCAAGACCCCATTTTCCGAGTATGTTCTCGGACAAAACTGTAATATGCCCGGCTACTATGTCACATGGTACAACAGCGACCATAACGGCGGTTTATCACCGGAGTGGGGACACTACTATTCCTCTAACAATTCGGAGAAAAATCGTATATCTGCATACCGTGATTTATTCACCCGCGCTTTGTCCAATCTCAACGAGCATACCGAATATGAAGAACTTACTCCGCAGAAAGGTTCTATTCTCCGAACCATCAACGGCGAGGAAATTCAATTTGTGCTTACCGATGATGAACGCAACGAGGTGTGGGATATGGTTGAGCAGCAAAATGTCGAAAATCATTTCAAGGTACTCCTTCGCGAACGCGGGTATGACCTAAACATTCCCGGCATGGAATCCATAATCGCTGATATGTCGGAGGACTATCGCAACGATTTCTGCTACGGCACCGATGAAGAATATGAGGAATACCTCATTGAGCGCAAGGACGATATTGACCAACTCACTTGCCGCGGAATGTTTGATGAAAACAATGTTGACACAGCGAACATCTCGGACTATGCAGGGCGGGTAATGATTCTTCGTCCCGAATATCTGAAACCGGATATGCGTATCCCCGAAAATCAGCTTTTCCTCGCGCAACTCGGCACCGGCTGCGACCCTAAAAAGTGCGGTAGTCAGATAATCGGAGTATTCCTGTACGACAGGGAGGCGGCTGCTATCCACAGCGATAATTTCCTCGGCGCAATGCGTGAAGAATGTATCCCCACTTGGGCAAGAGAAGCGCGTGAAGATATTACCGAAGAAGAAAGCAACGACGAACAGCCGGAAATGTAAAACGAGACATCATGTCCCGTTTCTACCCGCATTTTCTTTTTTCAGCAATCATCTTTATAGAATTTCTGTGACCCAAGCAACCCCCAAATCTCATTTGGCAGGAATAGCGTGGTGAACCACGCTACCTAACACCGCACCGCCAAAGGCGGCGCATTTGATTAAAGGATATATTTTTGGTGAATTTTTTCATCACCGTCTTGAAAGGAGTATTCAATGAGTGATAATGTTAGGCGCTCAATATATCTCACTCCAGAAATGGCTGAACAGATAGATATATACGCCAACTCTAAATGTATTCCGTTCAACCAGGCTGTTCGTCAGCTTGTAGAGAAAAGTCTTTCGCTTACCGCTTATTCAGAGGGCGAAAACACAGTACGACAGTTTATACATGAGGAAGTCAACAACTCCCTCGGTCCGTACATGAGCCAGATAACCGGCATACTTGAAAAGCGTATTATTCCGATTTGTGCAAAAGCAAGCAGAACATCTGCGATTTCATTTGCACTGATAATCGGTATGCTGACCGAGAACTACACAGACGGCAGAACTCATGAGCAGCTGCTCTCAACGGCTATGAAATATGCGGGGCAATATCTCAAGGAAAAGCCCCACAGCGAAGAAGAATATCTTGCGGCAGCCAGAGAGGTGCTGAACAGCGCTTACGGTTTCAGCAACATTGATGATGGAGTATAAAACGAGACATGATGTCCCGTTTCAGAAAGGAGAACAAATATGAACAAGTTTAAGGATTATGATTTTCTTATCGGATACTCATGTGCAACTAACACGGAAACAATGATACCCAATACGCTTGAAGATGTTGCAAACTTCATCGTTCGTGAAGGCTTAAAAGGAGATACTGAAATCTATGCTCCGGATTATTTCCCCGTGCTTAACACATTCGGTTTCTTTGTGGACAGGTGCAGCGACCCTGAGTATATGGAAGCTCTCCGTCCTATCCTTATCGACAAGCAAAACAACTTTGACCGGTTTATATCCAAAGATTCAGACGCTCCGGCTGAAAGCGAAGAAACAGAGGATGAACAACCCGAAATGTGACAGCCTTACGCTCTGAAAGGAGAAATACATGGCAGAGAATAGAACAGCCGAACGGTTCGGCATTTTTCGCCACCCTCATTTTGAGGACAAGTACATAATGACCGAGAACACCACAGGCGGCATTCTGAATACCGGTACAAAGGACGAACTGAGAGATTTCTGCGCGGAAAACCTCGCTGCCTCCGTTAATTTATCGGAGCTTGACGAACTGATAGACAATGCCGTTTTGTATAACGGCACAGCAAACCAATCCGAAAACGAGACATCATGTCCCTTTTCTGAAGAAAAGATCACAGCAAAAAAGAAAGACACCTATTCTATAAGTCGCAGCTACGGCGGTATTTCTCACGATATTCTACTAACTCCAACGGAGCTTGAGGCGGCATTCCGTGTTCAAGAGCTGAACTATCTCATTGAAGATGTTGAGAACTACCTTGAATGTGAGGATAACGGGTACTCACTCTCCGATTTTGATGAGGGTGGCATCCGCAATATTGCGCTGCTTTTCCGTGACAAGTATAACGATTGCAACACTCCGTTCTGGACGGGAATCAGATATGCGGTAGAGAGTTATGCGAGGACCAATGAAATACCGCCGCATTTTGATGACGAGGAAACTGCCGAGCCGGACGAAGAACACTAATTCAGAAAGGAAGATACCATGAACGCAACATACTTTCCGTCCGGACAGGAAAACGACAGCAGCTTTCACATTTTCCGCACGATAAACGGTCAGGAATGTGAGCTTGCGCTTTCTGAGGATGAACTCAACCTTATCTATAATATTAAAGCGTTCCAATACCTAGTTGATGATATTAAGCACGTCGCAGAGGAACAGGAACTGAATGTGTCAGATACGACCATCGAAACAGTAGCTAGAGACTTTCTCGATAGCTATGCGATTCATCCATCATACTGGGAGGAAATCGAAGATGCCCTCCGAGGTGAAATTATAAACCAAAAGGCATTACAATATGACGGCGAGCCGACAATCATTGATGATGATTGCAGCGAACCCGAAATGTAGAAACGAGACATCATGTCCCGTTCTGACAAAAGCAAAGGAGAAACCAATGGATTTAATTTCCGCACTTGAACAGGATTTTGCCCACTGGGACAGCCTTTACAAAAACGGCGGGCAGGATCCATTCTGGGCAGACGGTGCAAACCTTAATCTTGTGCGAGCGCGCATAATCGGCAGAAAGCAAGAGATTGTAGAAGAATGTCCTCTCTTAGCCGGTATGGGGATTTGCAACCGCGAGGTACCGCCTGTCGTACCCGATGACTATATGGCACGTCCCGATGAGATAAGAGCCAATGCAAAAAAAGCGCAGGAACAGTTTGCCGCAGACCCTAATCTTGCTTGGCTGCGCGACCATCGCAACGAACTTAACCCACGGCAGCGCAGCCAAACTTGCATTGACAATGTTATCGGCTATTCGGCGGCGCTGGCAGATGCTATTGAGCATGATGACCTTGTGGCAATGCGTCGCTTTGAATATCCCGACCGTTATCTGCAATCCTTTGCCAACGCAGTACAGCGTGTACTTGCACTTGACAGCAGCGAAACACCGTGCGAGGACGCTGATGACGAGGACGAAGATTTTGAGATGGAAGTCGAGATGTAATGACAATTTTGTTTGTACATATTGCCGAACGCATATTCAGCAACACTAAAGGACTTTTTTCTAATCAATATAATCCACAAACAAATGCCCGTCAATTTACACAAATGCTATTTGGCTTTCTTGTAAATAATTTTAGCACCAAACTAATTGACAAAAGCTATATTTTGTGGTATTATAAAGATAAGGAAAAATATGTAAATGCAGTTAAGGAGGTAAAACCATGAAATCTAACACTAAAACCGTAATACTCATAATCGCAGTGATAGCCGCGCTCGCGGGAATAACAGCGCTGATTATCAAGCTCACATCTCCGACAGACGCGGACAGGCTCAATGACCGGCTGGGTGCGACCGAGGATATTTCCGATACCATCAAGGACAACGGTGATGACGGCGAAATCGTAATCAACAGAGGAACTGCCAGTGAGGACAGCACCTCAGATGAAATCACACCTATTGAAAATGAACCTGTTGAGTCCGATATTCCCTCAACTACCAACACCACGCCCGAAAACACAGAAACAAATTCGGACGAGCCAATAACTACGACTGCCGCCACAACTAAGGACAGCACTCCCACCCCCTCTCCTGTCACCGAGGAAACTCACACAGTGACTACTCCTGCCGTAACAACTGCCGCCACAACAACCACCGGCAAGCCAAGCGAAAACACAGAGCCTGTCGAGGAAAAACCTAGCAGCAATGATTATCCCGACAATCCGTCCAGCGGCGACGAGTATGTTGACGAGGACGGGCAGGTGTGGATATACAACGGTATCGCAAGAAGGTGGATAGCCGGCGGTCCGACAACAGTACAGACAGCCCCCAGCTTTACCCCGTCCGGTAATGTGATACTGAACTGATAACTCACAATCGAATACTTTGGGCAATCGTGCAAAAGCGGTTGCCCTTTTCTGTTTTACGGAGGCAAAATGAAATTTCATAGAAAAGTATTACCCATACTGACGGCTGTTTCGCTGTTTCTGTGTTGCACTACAAGCGCATCTGCAGGAGTTAATTTTGGCAACGACAACGGCTCGGATTTTAAGCACGGTACAGAGGATAACGGTTGGCTGCTGAAAACCGATAACGGTGATAATGTTTGTCACGGTTACGGCTATGACCTTGAAGGACTGCGCCTGACCGTCTATGACGCAGAAACTCAGACGAAAGTCTACAACACGCTTGATGTGACAGGAGAACCTATCATTACTTATGTCAGCAATATCATGCACTTTGCAGACGGAACTGAACTTATCCCCAAAACCACATGGCTGTCCTCAAGCTATGTCGGCACTACCTACAATGCGGTCGATGCAGCATCCATAGGAAAATTTCAGCGAGCGACCATTGATTCGTCGCGAGTACTCGGCAGCGGATATAAGGCAGAATATGTCGAGGGATTGGGTGATATTGACATCATATCCTCAAACAACACCTCTAACTATGAGGAAATCAAGGCTTTCATTGGAGATGAGGAATTCATCAAGAATGTAATCTGTCACTTTATTCCTAGCCTTAAATTTGATGATTTTGTTGACGGAAAATACAAGGTAGCATTCGAGCCGGTAGCATATTTCCGGTATGACGGAATGAACTGGGCATTGTCTGCAACCGAGTGCGGTATACTCAACCATTATGACAAAATCACATACAGTGCTACTTGGAACTCCGCTTGCAATCTCCGCAGCCTTATGGGTCCGCTTACGCACTCTAATCTACCGCGTTCCGCTTTCCTTGTTCAAGAGGATTTAGGCGTCGGCGTGTATGCGCCTACCGAGAGCGACTATTATAGCTCTTATCACATCAGCAGTATCACAGGTCTTGATGACCACGACCTGTACAATTCCGACATCTGCATTATCCGCTGTATGGGAATAGGCACTCTTGGAAACGACCCTCCCGACGAGGACGAGGAAGAAATCGTCGGTACGAATGTTGCCGAATACCACACGAACATCAATGTCTACACCTCTTTCAATTTCGTGAATGATACCGAGGATAATATCGTAGGCTCATCGCAGTTCTCCATCTACAACGAGGATGGTGAAACTCCGAAAACCCGTGAGCAGCTCTGCGAGGATAACAAATATGTCATTGGTCGCGGTGCTAATCCAATCTATGACGATGAAGGAAATGTTGTAGGCGCTTCTCCGTACACGGTTTACGGCTATACATCAGACGAAACCGAAATAGCCTACCAGCCGGAAACAGCAAAAATTAAGGTCTTTATCGAGAATGACTCGACAAGTGATTACCACGCTCCATACAAGAGAGTCGGAACATTCAAGGACGGAGATTTCATTAGTTCCGGCGGTTCAAATTTTACCTATTCTGTTACCTCAAAGACAAACGGCAGAATCATAGCCTCCGGAAATGTTTCCTTTAGCTGTCCCGCAGGAGAGGAGGCTATGGGCTGGTTCAAGTGGCGTACTCCGTCAGCAGCACAGAACATCGAGATAACCATAAAATCCTCCAAATCCGGCGTATATTTGCTTGACAAAAACGGCAGCAAATGCACTACCCTCGTTATAAGCGCAGCTATCTCAAAGGTCGAGGAAATAACTCCTCCCGATCCGCAGGTGTCCGACACAAGACCCTCTTGGCACAAAAATTACACGCTGTCCTCTATCGAGGCTAATTTTGCCTCATACGCACCTCGTGACGGAAACCAAACGCTGGAATGGTACATCTGGACTTACGATTGGGTGCAGGAATCGCTTGAATCCGGCAGCGTGTGGTATAACCTTATAACCGATTCCCCCGATTACAGTAATCGCAACGGTCCATATTACGGAGCAGACTATGAGGATAAACAGCTAATCTTTGTTAAGCGCTGGGGCGTAGACAACAGATACTACGCAAGCGAAAAAGCCACAAAGATGATAGGCAGCGTATATGAGGGAGCAGTTATTCTTTCCGGCGACGCGCGGAAGATTACTTATTCTGTAACTCTGGAGGCAGAAATGGAGATAACTCCATCGGACAAATGCTACACAGCAACCTATTCCGCAGCCAACGACCTTTACACAATGAAATCGGGTTATGGTGTGCAGATAAAGGTTACTCCGAGCATTTCGGGCGACACAGAATATTGCACCGATACGCAGAAAGTCAACACCCTGTTCTCTGAGTTTAATTTCAATCGTCAGTCTACGGCTAAGTACAATCGTCTGCTTGAAAAGGTCGGCGGTGTGTATGTGTTCAAAAAGAACAAGTACAGCACCTATAACGACAGAGTGCATTTCACACCGATATGGTACCCGGACGGAGCGAACTTTACTGTTTACGCCGAGGTATTCGATATATGGTGTCCCGCAGGTCAGCTCTCTGTTCGAATGATAGACCATATCAAGATAAGGGGTAATGTCTACGATGATTGGCACATTGCTCCGACTTATCCCACCGGCTGAAGGAGGTGAATTAATTGAAAACCTTTACTGTCATAGCAGGCGCTGATGGAGTCGGCAAAAGCAGCCTGCTTGGTGCGCTTTCACGACACGACCCGTTCTTAGGTCACATTTTCGGCTGCGAGCATATCAAGGAACATCTTGAGGTGAATACCTGTCTTGAAAAAGACTTGAATTGCACTCTTGAAACAACCCTTGATGATGTCAAGAAACTGACAGAAATGCTCTGTTGTGCGAAACAAAAGGGCTATGTGATACGGCTTTACTTTATTTCGGTCAACAGCGCAATGGAGTGCGTAAGCAGAGTTGCCGACAGAGTAAGCAAGGGCGGGCGCAAAATTCCGAAAAAGTACATCATCGAGCATTATGAAAACAGCATTTCAAATCTGCTGAAAGTGCTGCCGTTCTGCGAAACCGCGAGGTTTTATGACAATGAGAACGGGTTCAAGTACGTCGGAATGTACCACAACGGAGAAGTCCTCCGCATTGACGATGATTTCCCCGACTGGCTCTTTGAGATTTTTCAGTATTACAACAAGTAGAAACAAAAGAACAAGCCGAACGGCACGAGAAGAAATATCCCGTGCCGTTTTTCTTTGCAGAAAGGAGACAGACAACATGGATTCCACCACATACAAGTATCGCGGAAAACTCTGCGACTTTGATTTCTATGTTTTTTCCATAGACACACAGCATCATTGCAATACTTTTGAAAAACTCGCCGACCACCTCACGCTTAATGAGGCGGTAGAGGAATACAAGCGCCGCAATCCGTACACTCCCAACGACGTCCTTTTGGTTCTGGGCGTGAATTTCCGCATAACCGCCCCCGAATACAGGCATGACAAAGTGAACATCGGCGCTTTCGATTTGCTCCAGCGCGTAAACGGCGAACACCGTGTTCCGAACGATTTCAGAACAGATAAGGCGCTGAACGACGAAAAAATCATCTCCGAAAACGCTGTCGGAATCATTCGGATACTTGCGGACGAGCTTTCCGGCAAGCCCTGTCATCACGGTCTTACCGAGATAGAGAGCAAGCTGCTCCACGAACACCTTGTTACCGCAACGGACGAAACAGCGCTGCACGGAAAAGCAGCCGAAGTCGCCGCAGAAATTCAGCACCACAACGAAATGGAGGACAGCGGCGAGGTTCCCGATGATGAACTTAGTCTGTAAAGGCGGTGAGCCACCTTGAAAGATAAGTACAAAATCGCAATGTGCGTGTTCTATCTGCTTGTAGGCTCAATAGTGGCGGTTATTCTCACAAACCTTGTCAACTGCGCGTTTATGTACATTCCGATTAACCTAACAGCCAATCCGCTTGTGTGGATAGGCGGAGTATTCGCAAATGCGCAATCCGTCAAGCTGTTCGGTATCTTCATGATGTTGGTTCTCCTGCTGTGCGTAATGTATTTCTTCTGTTCGCAAAAGCCCTATGAGGCAAATCTTTTGACGATAACACCGAAAATCAAGATTCCTGCCCCCTGTGGACAAGCACAGCACGGCTCTGCCAGCTTTATGACCGAGGAACAGAAACGGCAGAAATTCAAGGAGCTTGTGCTGTCGCCAATCACTCCGTCGGTAAAGAAACTGTTGGAGGAAGGCGACCGACGAGCCATCGCCGTCGATAACGGACAGGTCTATATCCCGAATGTCCTTAACCTCGAAAACCTGTTTGATGAGGCAGGAATTGTCGTGGGCAAACGGGATTTCGGCGGCAAAGAATACATAGTCTGCCTTACCGATGATGTTCACACACTCACAATAGGCGCAACGGGCGGCGGAAAATCACGCAGAGAGGTGTTGCAGACGATATGTATGCTTGCACTTGCCGGCGAAGGTATTGTTGTCAGCGACCCGAAAGGAGAGCTGTACCACTACACCCACACATTTTTGGAGTCGATAGGCTACACCGTCCATGTTATCGACTTTAATCAGCCGTACAAATCAGACCGATACAACCCTCTCCAGCGCATTATCGACGATGTGAACAATGATGACCTTACCAGCGCAAGCGAACACGCATGGGACATCGTAAACATTCTCGTTGAGAAGAACGAAAAGTCCGAGCCTATCTGGTCTAACGGCGAAATGGCGGTAATCGTTGCCTCTATTCTCGCCGTTGTCTACGATAACCGCAATCGTCCGCAGTTTCAAAATCTCACCAATGTTTATGAGTTCATTTCCAATATGTCAAAGCCTGCGCCGGGCGAAAAGGAGATAAGATACACAAAGTATCTCCGAACCTTATCGGACTCCCACCCCGCAAGGCAGACAATGGCAATAGCACAGGTCGCACCCGACAAAATGGGCGCGTCTTTCTATACACAGGCGCTTACCACTCTGCGATTATTCGCAAACCCCAACACCTACCGCATAACCTCCGCGTCGGACTTTGACATGACCTGCTTTGGCACAGAGCCGAAACACGCTCTGTTCTTCATCCTGCCAGATGAACGCCGCACATTCTACCCGATAGTGACGATTCTTGTTGTTCAGCAGTACGAGCAGCTTGTCGTTGCGGCAAAGCAATCCGGCAACAGGCTTAAATACCGCGTCAACTATGTGCTTGACGAATTCGGCAATTTCTCAAAGATAAACGAATTTGAAACCAAGCTCACCGTTGCGAGAGGTTACGGAATACGATGGAATCTGTTTCTGCAAAGTTTTTCGCAGCTTACACTTGTTTACGGAAAGGAGATAGCGGACATTGCAAAGGGCAACTGCCGTTACTGGCTCTATCTCCAAACCAACGACATGGAAACGAATAAGGAAATATCCGAAATGCTCGGAAAGTACACAACCTCAACCTATTCGCTCGGCAGCTCAATGCAGAAATATTCCACGCCCTCAAGCTCCGCAAACATATCCCTGTCAGAGCGCAGCCTGCTCACCCCCGATGAAATACGGAGTTTTGAGCGACCATACGCTCTCTTGATTTCGCCCGACCCGCCTGCGGTTATGAAATCCCCCGATATTTCGGAATGGCTGTTCAACCGTATGCTGGGTCTGGGCAGTAAACAGCACAACACCGACCTGATAATGCAGGACGAGGACAATCGCCCAACATTCACAGGAAAGGTGCAGATAAAGCTCTGGAAGCCGTGGGAAAGGTTGGAGGAACGACCACCCTCCGGTATCCGCGCTGCCCATACGGTTCCCAAAGAGCCGGAATCTATGTTACCCCAAAAAGGAAAGGAGGAAAACCCATGAAGAAACTCGCAAAGGTAAAGGCTCGCGTTGCTGCTGCCATTACCGCCGTCATATCCGCACTCACGCTCAGCGTGACAGCTTTTGCGGAGGGCGGCGGACTCGGCTCGTCAACGCTTGCAACGGGAATGACCAATCTTCTGAAAGACGCCTCGACCGTGCTGTTAGGTCTTGCGGCAGTAGTTGGTACGGTATGTATCATCTATTTCTGTATTCGCCGCAGCGCCGCCGATGAAATGGACCAGAAGAAATGGAACAACCGCATTGTGACCGCTGTTGTATCGACAGTAGGCGCAGTAATCGCAACCTCGCTGCTTTCCGTTATCACAGGCTACTTTGGAGGTGCATAACTCAGTGGAACAAACGTCCGGTACACCGCCCTAGCAGGGCAAGTACTATCCCACAAACCCACCATCAACACATTTTAAGGAGGAAATGAATCCATGAAGGTTACTTGCGAACCCAAGCACATCAGAACCGTAAACAGCGACAAGACAAGCAAGCTTGCCTATGCCAGCATTACGCTTGACGACGCATTTGTCGTACACGGTCTCACGGTTATCAACGGCAGAGAGGGTCTGTTCGTTTCTATGCCCCAGCAGTCCTATGTTGACAGCGAGGGCGAGAAGAAGTATTCCGATACGGCTTTCCCGCTGTCGAAGGACCTGCGCGACAGCATTGCGTCCGCAGTTATCAAGGCATACCGCCAGAAACTCCGCGAGAACGCGGCTGAAAACTCCGCGGAGAATACTGCCCCCGATTACAGCGATGTTCCTGCTCCCAGCGACGCAGACGCTCCGCCCGAAAACACGGACTACGATATGCCGGAGCCGTTCTGAACGGCTGAACCTACCGCAACCCCTAATCCTACACAAACTAAATAACATTTACAAAGGAGAACAACAACTATGAGAAAGATTATCAACACCATCAAGGACGCTAAGAACAAGGCAATGGCAAAGGCTGTTATGGCGGCTACCGCTGCAAAGCAGAAGATTGAGGACACCCGCGGCTCTGTATCCGAACACGCTATCGTTATCATCATTGGCGTAGTACTCGGCGGCATTCTGCTCGTAGGTCTTATCGCCCTCATGAACGATGTCATCATGCCGTCCACCGAGAGCAAGGTTGAGTCCATGTTCGGCATGGGCTGATACCGCACCTAACGGTATAATTTCCGCATAAGAACAACCCGCAGGGCGAAACCAGCCTTGCGGGTATGTTTTGAGGAAAGGAGCCACTCAATGACCTTTATTCTTATCACTCTATGCGTTGCGCTGATAAGCGGAATAATCTCCACCTTTATGAACGAGTTTCTGCTTAGCGGGCTATACGATATTGTCTTTCACGCCGACCAGATGATGGCGCAAAGTACGGGCGCGGATTTCTTTACAACAGCCACAAACATTGCGTTTACCTTTGCAATGTCGCTCATGATATTAAAGTTCTTGAAAAAGGGCTTTGACATTTATGTGCTATGGACAGACGGAGACCCCGACGCAGACCCTATGCTGCTGCTAATCAACTTTGTCCGTGCTGTTGCTACTGCTTTGGCATTTCGATGGATATACGACATATTCGTTGATGTTTGTTCATCTGTCACCAACACCATTCTCACAAGTATCGGTGCGGAAACAAACTACACAGCAACGCTTGTAACAGGCTTGACCTCTCTTGGAATAGTCCCCGTTATAGCCTGTCTTATCTTCTTTATCTTTTATCTCATTCTCCTGTTTCAGTTTATCGCGAGAGGCGCAGAAATGCAGGTAATGCTCTGCGGAGTACCGCTTGCCTGTCTTGGGCTTTTGGAGAATGACAAAGGTATTTTCCGTTCCTATGTAACTCAGTTTGTTAAGGCGTTCGTTACAACGATAGCGCAGGTAATGCTGATGAAAATAGGCTTGGCGCTTTTGCTCTCAACGAGCGTTATAGATATAGCCAATATCCCGTGGGGTATTGCCTGTATGCTTGCGGCGACATCAATGCCGAGAATTCTCCGCGAATTCTTTGTACCGACAGGCGGCGGAGGCAGTATTACAAACACAGTATTCCAGACAGTCCGTGTTGCGCAAATGGCAAGAGGCGCAATTAAGAGTTGAGGTGTAAAGTATGGATACAAGTCAGTTAGACCAGCTTAGTCACATTCTTCAGGCGCTTATCAGCACGGGCCTTGGTATGCGGTGCGTGTACCTTTTTATAAAGCTCATGCACGAGGACGAGGAGGCGGCGCGATACCGTAAAAGGCTGAAAAACACGGTTATATTCGCGGTCATCGCGCAGCTCCCGTTCGTTATTGAGAGCATTATCGTCAGCTATCTCACATAAACGGAGGACAACAAATGGAACAGGAACAGCGCAAGAAACTCTATATTCCCTATAATCTGAACTTTGACACCGAGTATTTCACAGGCTTTGGAAAGCCGGAGCTTAAGCAGTGCGCTGTCGGCATTACCGCCTTTGGAATTGTGGCAGCGCTGCTTATGCTCGTCACGGGCAACCTCTCCGTGCTTGTGATAACGCTCATGGTCGGAGCCGCAGGCAGCATAATGATGACGCGAAAGGACTCTGTTACACGAATGTCCGTAATCGGGCAGATTTTCGACATGATAAGTTTCGCCAAATCACAGAAAATTTACAGATACGTCTATAAATCCAAATGGCTTTAACCGTAGCTGTAATAATCGCAATATATCTGGCGCACATCAGCGCAGAGGATAAAAGAACCCACACCATCAGTAATTTTGCCCCGATAATAATCATCGCAGCAAGCCCTTTTCTGTCAGAACTACCGTTCGCAGACAGGATAATAGGCTTGCTTGTTGTATTTTGTGTGCTGTTAGCCGCAAATCTCATTGCCAACATAGGAATGGGAGATGTAAAGCTATGCGCGGCGTTCGCTTTCGTTATAGGAACGTTGCCGGAGCTTATCGCCGTATTGCTTACGCTCACAGCCGCAAAGGTTTTCGGGAAATGGAACAAAAGAAACAAAGAGATACCGCTTGCGCCCTTCTTGTGTGCCGCAAATGCGGTAGTCTATGTTATGGAGGTTTTCATACATGGCTAAAAACAGAACCTTGATAGGTATTATCCTTATCGTTATCGCAATCGCCTTATGTTTCGGAATTACACCGCTGTTCACAGCGATTCTGGAACAGAAAACTACAATAATCCGCTTAAAGGAGGACATTCCGCAGGGCGTACAGGTGCAGCCCTCTATGCTTGAGGCTGTTGAGGTCGGCACACTCAACCTTCCTGCGGATATGCTCACCGACCCCGCCGCAATTATCGGCAAATATACCGTCGCCGCTATGTTTACGGGCGACACTTTTTCACCCGCCAAGCTGTCCGACACAATCGACAGCTCCGATACGCTGCTCCGTCAGTTAAAGCTGAACGAAACTGCGATGTCTGTAACGATCCGCAGTTTTGCTAATGGTCTTTCCGGCAAACTCCAGCAGGGCGACATCATTCAGATAGTATCTGTTGACGAGGAAAACGACGAGCAGGCGATTATCTACGACGAACTTCAGTATGTTGAGGTTCTTGCTACGACCGCAGACTCCGGCTCTGATGATACCTATGATACTGACCAGGTAAACGCCTCCGAAGATGAGGAAAACCAGCCCGACTTGTATGCCACAATAACCGTTATCTGTCAGGACAGGACGCAGGCGCTCCGCCTTGCAGAGTGCGAAAATACCACTCTACACGCAGTATTTGTCTGCCGCGGCGACTCCGAGCATAAAGAAGAATACCTTGAGGCGCAGCGCAGCGTACTCGGCATTGAGCAGATTATCGCTCCCGATACCCCGCAGAACGAACCTGCAGACACTCCCGATGACGAAACCGAAACAGCAGACGCACCCGACCTTGATTTAAGCGCTCCCGTTGAGGAAACACCCAAAGCAGAAGAAAACAGCAATTCCGCTATCGTGATTTCTGGCGGGAATAACAGGGGGTGATAATCTATGGGAAAGATTTTTGCTATCTACGGCAGCAGCGGTGCCTATAAGACCACCACCTCGCTTGCACTTGCAAACTATATCTCAAAGACGCAGCCGCAGGCTAACATTATCGTTGTCGGGACAGATGTGACAAAGCCCCTTATCCCTATCGTTGCGCCGAACAACAGGGAATTCACAGGCTCGTTAGGGCGTTGTCTGTCCGATGTGTCGTTCGAGGAAACCGACCTGCGCAGAAACCTGATGCCCATAACCGACCACATTTTCGTTTTGGGCTACAATATCCGCGAAAACGCAAACTCCTACCCGCACCCCGACGATACCCGTCTGGCACAGGTGTTTTCGTACCTCCGCAATTCCGCCGATTATGTCATCGTGGATTGTATGTCAACGGTTATAGGCTCAAAAATGACCTCATGGGCAATTATCAATGCGACAAGAACGGTTGAGTTGTTCACCTGCGACCTCAACGGGCTTGTCTTTGACGGCTCACAGGAGCCTGTCCTCCAGAGCGAGCAGTATCAGTACAAGAACTTTATCCGCGCACTTGCCCTTGATAACCGCTTTATGCAGGACGAGGCGGCTATGCGTAACGCTCTGGGCTATGTCGCGGGTGTGATTCCGTGCTGCTCAAAGGCGGCAGAAGCCTACAATCAGTCCACTTTGCTCCGAAACGGAGTAAGCGACAGCGAATACAACAGGGCGCTTAAATCGCTTGCCAATCTTCTGATGGGAGGTAAGGAATAATGGGATTATTCGATAAGCTATTCAAGAAAAAAACTATTTCCGAGGATAATCAGCCCATTCTTGACGAAAGCAAAGCGGCTCCCCGAAAGAAAGCCGCAAAGGGCGAATTTGTCGAGGTCTCAACAAATAACATCAAGGAAGTTGAGCGAGTTTACATACCCTTTGATGAACTGCTTGACAGGGTTCAGCAGTACATGGCGAAAAAGTATTCCGTTGAGCTTTACCGTTCCGAAAACAAGGAGAGAATGAAACTGCTAATCCAGCAGTACATGAAGGACAACAACTATTATGTTCCGAACATGATGCTCAAAGAGGTTTCGGATAAGTTATATATCGAAATGGCGGAATACTCTCTGCTCACGCCGTACCTCAACAATCCGCATATCGAGGAAATAAACATCAACGGCTGGGACGATATAACTGTCATCCCCTCCCACGGCGAGCGTTTCAAGCTGAAAGAGCATTTCCGCGACGCGTCTCATGTTGTCGATGTGTTAAAGCGCCTGCTCCACCACAATCACATTACATGGGACTCCGCAAAGCCTATTGCAACAGGCTTTCTTGGCTCTAATATCCGTATAACCGCAGGTTACACAGACATCTGCGATAAGCAGCGCGGACCCTGCGCCTCTATCCGTATCGTAAACCCGATGAAGATAACGCGTGAGCAGTTTATCAAATCAAATATGCTCACCGAGGAAATGTACGATTTTCTGTTGACCTGCTTTATCCACGGCATTTCGCAGTGCTTTGCGGGTGAAACAGGTTCCGGCAAAACCACGATTATGGCGGATATAATGAGCAACTATCCCAACCACAAGCGCCTTATCACGCTTGAAAAGTCCGTTCGTGAGTTTGACCTTGTAAAGCGCGATGAAAACGGCAATGTAATCAATGATGTTCTGCACCTTGTTACAAAAGAAACCGATGACCCGAACAAAGATGTCACCCTTGCAAAACTGCTTACAATGTGTTTGACAATGCACCCCAACGCGATTTGCGTAGCGGAGATGAAAAACGACGAGGCTTGGCAGGCACAGGAGGCGGCACGAACAGGACACACCGTTCTCACTACAACACACGCCGGCTCCACCGAGGGTATCTATCGCCGTCTTGGTACGCTCTGCCTTCAGGCTTACCCTGCCATGAATTTCAGCGTTATTCTTGCGCTTGTGACCGAGGCATTTCCCATCGGTATCTATATGAAACAGCTCGATGACGGCAGCCGCCATATCATGGAGATTGCCGAGTGCATTTACAAGGGCGGAGAGGATTACGAAACCCGTCCGCTGTACCGTTATGATATTCTTTCCGAGGAAAGAAACGAGGACGGCACGGTAAAAATCGAAGGTCAGTTCGTCAAGGTAAATGCACCGTCCGAAAGCCTTATGAAACGCCTGCGCGGAAACGGCGTTCCCAAAGCAAAGCTTGAAAAGTATGGGAGGGTACCCACATGAAGATAATCTGCCTTTTGGCTGCTCTGCTTATGACCGCGGCGATAATCATTCTGCTGGGTCTAACACCGCAGCGCATAAGCGACGATATAATGTCGCTGCTCCATCGCGAAAAATCGCTGAAACACAAGGTACTTTTGGCACAGGGCAAGGCAAAGAAATCCCGCTTGCAGCGCCTTTTCGATAACATGACCAATGCCCTTGCCGCAACGCACTCCGAAAACAAATTCACCCTGCTGATAACAGCCGCCGTTATAGGCGGTTGCGTGGGTGTGCTTTTTGGTGCGCTGTTCAACAACATTCTTGTTTCAGTAATCCTCATTGCCGCAAGCGTTGTTGTGCCTTATGTCTATGTTAAACTGCTGCTTTCAAACTACAAAAAGCACATCTCCGAGGAACTTGAAACAGCGCTTTCGATAATCACAACCAACTACATATCCAACGGAGATATTGCTTATGCGGTTCGGCAGAGTATTGAGCATATAAACCCGCCCGTTCAGTTTGCTTTCATCAATTTTCTTGCGAGAGTCGATATGATTTCCTCCAATGTAAAGCTTGCCATCGAGCTGCTCAAGGAGGATATTGACAACGAAATCTTCTGGGAATGGTGCGACACGCTTATTGAGTGCCAGGACAATTCCAATCAGAAAGTTTCGCTCCAGCCGCTTGCCGCCCGTCTTTCCGATATTCGTATCGTAAATGCCGAGCTTGCAAATATGCTTATGCAGCCGCGCAAAGAGGTATTCACGATGATAGGGCTTGTTCTCGCAAACTACCCGCTGATATTTTTCCTCAATGCCGACTGGTTCTCCGTATTAACCGATACGCTTTTCGGTCAGATAGTCAACTGCATTGTCGCCGTTACGATAGTGATAGTGATTGCGCTGACCTATAAATACACCCAGCCAATAGAGTTTAAGAGGTGATGAAATGAGCATTTACGATATTTCGCTTAAAGCCGCCGTATTCCTTGTATGTGCGCTTTTATGCGGAGGTCTGTATTTCCTTGCGCTTGTGCTGTTCAAAGTACCATCAAGCAAAACCACACGCGCAATAAGGCAGATAGGACCCCGAAACCGTCCCACACCCGCCGGTATATCTCTGCTCTACAACAATGCTGCGCTGTTTATGTCAAAGATACTGCCTATGAGCAGCTATCGTGAACAGCAGCTTGAGCAGAACCTCAAAATAGCGCATATCTCAATGTCACCGAAACTCTACGAAGCGAGGGCGATAGTAAAAGCCGCAGGCTATGCGCTGCTTGCTGTCCCCGTCTATGCACTTGGCGCACTTATCACAATGTCCTTTGACAATCCCTATATCAAAGCATTTCCTGTTGTCGCGGCTCTGCTTATCGTCATCGTCGGTATTCTTCAGTACACCAACGAACAGGAAAAGATAACAGAGGCAATAAAGATGAAACGCGAGCAGATAGACCTTGACCTGCCGCGTTTCGTGTATGCAATTTCGCAGGAGGTTCGCACCGAGCATAATGTTCTTGCAATCCTTGAAAAGCACAAGGACACTTTCTCTGATTATTTCCGCGAGGAAATTGAGATAACCATTGCGGATATGCGCTCGTCCAACTGGGAGGCAGCCCTTACACGATTTGAGGGAAGAATAGGCTCAACCCATCTGTCCGAGGTAACGCGCGGACTTATCGAAATGGTACGCGGCTCTGATACATCGGTGTATTGGGAGAACCTCTCAATTCGTTTCTCCGAATATCAGAAACAGCAGCTCCGTACTATCGCGCTTAAAATCCCGCCGAAGATAAACCGTATGTCTATGGTTTTGCTGTTCGTAATGCTGCTGTTATATGTTGTCGTGCTTGGTACGACAATGTTCGACTCCTTCGGCACTCTGTTTGCGTTTTAAGGGGGACACTATGAAAAAGCGAATAAAACGGCTCGCCGCCAACAAAGGCAATACCTACATCGGCGTAACCATATTCGTTATGGTAATGATGATAGTCTTTGTGTTCATAATGTCCGTTGCCCCTGTTTTCTTGACAAAGATGACCCTAAACAACTACGCAAACGAGCTTGCGCGTGAGGCAGAAATAGCGGGACGAATAGGAACAGAAACCAGCCACCGCCTTGACATACTGAACGAGTCCAGCGGACTTACACCTACCGTTGAATGGTCAACCTCCGGCAAGATACAGATAGGCAAGTCATTTACGGTAACAGTATCCGCTGATGTGGACATCTCGTTCTTCATCTTCCGCGGACACACGCTAACTGTACGCTCTACCGCGGAGGGAACATCGGAGGTGTACTGGAAGTCATGAGGAAACTGAAAAGACTACGCAGCAACCGCGGTTTTTCCTATGTAATGACCTCTGTAATGCTGATAGCTGTAATGCTCATAGGTACGGCTATCTTTGAGGTTATTCGTGTGAACATTCAAGCTGCCGCTGTCCGCGACAAGTTTGAGGACGCAATAATCTACGCTTCTGTCGCAAATTACTCCAATATGTACGCTGACGTCCGCGAAAGTCAGGCGGCTACATGGCGATACAGCGGAGCAACATGGTTACAGTGCAACACCACAAACCGCAATCAGATACTCAGCTACATGAACCGAGCCATGACTAACGGCGAGATAGCTCAATGCACGATTGAGTCAATGAATTTCACCGTCACGCCTGCTCCGAGAGCGCCGACCGATACAAGCACCGCGGAAAAATTCGCCGTAGAGGGTACTATGGTTATTTCGATACCTCACGATTTCGCATGGGGCAGCGATGCGCCAATGCGCTTTACGCTCCATGTCAAGTCAAAGTGGGTAGCAAGATTTTGAACGATGGAGGACAGAGCATGAACAACAATTCCCTATTTACGCACCCCGTTACTTTCACAAGCATTGAACTTAACTGGGGTAACAGTTCCACGGAAGAATTCACGACCGGTTATACAATGGACGCCGATGACCTTATGTCAACGGGTTTCTTTGAGGACGAAATCGCGAATAGCAAGGAAAAGGTTGACGCGAGGTGCAGCTACTGGCAGTATGATGTGACGGGCGGCGGCGAGTCCGAGCCTGCCACAGACGAACAGCTTGAATACATCAAGCAACACTGGGACGAGCTTGACAGTACCACACTCACGCTCCTTGAAACCTCCCGCGTTTTCCTTGAGCCGGAGGATTATTGCGAAGAATATGAGATGGATTGCGAGCCGTAATCCAAGTGTTCATAACAGAAACAGCACCGAGCAAAATAACTCGGTGCTGAGATTTGGCAAATCTAGATACTAGGTAACAAATATGGCGTTATCTTTCCCTTATGCGTTTGATTGCCATGACAATATCTATGATTATTGGTATCAAAAACAATCCATCAATTATTGCGACTGCCAAGCGCTGATTATTCGGATAAGCATCAGTAAACATATCAGGGCTTACTCCAAACAACCAAAACACCAACATCACACACACGCAAACGGCTCCCCAAATAAATGTGCCTATAAATGCGCCTGCAAAGAAACCTATAATTACCCCCTCTTTTCGGATGCACAATCCAATAATAAAGCACGCAAAATAAACTGCTGCTGCGACTAATATGAACACTAACACTGCCTCAACAGATGGATTATTGATAATATCGAATTTAGGGTTGGTTCGACTTATATCCATAAACGCTATTGATGGAAAACCAATTGCAACAGCAAGTTTTATTATGATTCCTATAACACTACGCATTTTTTCCTCCACAAGTAAAGCCTAAAATTATCCAACAAACGCTACTTGTATTATACCACAACCCACGGCAAAAGTCAACCGCAAACCCGCGCCTGCGGTAGCTAAATATAGAAAGGAGCATTTATGCAGATAGCCATTGCACTTTTTGTACTCTTATGCTGCGGCGGTTTCCTCTGGTGGTTCAAGCACGACCAAAACAAGAGTAAGCTCAACGCCAACGAGGAAGAAGAACGCGCCCTCGAAGCCAGAGCCACCGCGCAGGAGTTCGTCAACGCCCGTGATGTGGGCGAAAACTGCCTTTACACAAGCGACGATAACATTATTGCCGCCATCAAACTTGACGGCTTGTCAATCGAACTGTACAGCTTTGCGGAACAGGAGATTATCAAGAACAACCTCTCCGCACGTCTGTCCTCAATACGATACCCTTACAAATACATTGCTGTTTCCCGCCCCGCGGATATTTCCCTCGCCCTCCAGGAATACGGTGATTTTTATTCCGAGGCGGTCGGCGGCAGAAAAAAGTTACTGAAATTCGATATGGACTCACTTGTCGATATGGTTGTATCGGGCGAAACGCTTGAACGACAGTATTACATAGTGATATGGAACTCCATAAAGCGAGAGGACGAACGCGCTATTACAGCCAGAGCAGACGAGCTTGCAAGGATACTTACCGAAAACCGCGTCAAAGGTACCGTGCAGGACAAGCGCGGTTTGGTGCGTATGTGTAATCTTGTCAACATTCCCGCTTATGCCCACATTGAGAGTATGGATATTGAGGATAACCTTACTGTCCTCAAACAGAGATAAAGGAGAACACAATGTCATTTTTCAAGAAGAAAGATACCGCAAAGCCACAGTTTGAGCAAAACAATGTCAACACCGCTTTGCAGGCGTCAATAACCCCGATAGGTCTGGAATTCAAGCGAAACGAGTTTCTTTTGGGCGAAAATTATTGCCGTATATACGGAATAATCGGCTATCCCGCCGAGGTCGATTACGGCTGGCTTGCAAAACTCACGAATATCCCCGGCACAATCGTAACAATAAACTCACAGCCCCTTGACAATGGCGCTATGCTGCCCACAATGGCTAAGAACATAAACACCGCAAGAGGAATCGAGCTTTCTACAAAGGACGCTATCGAGCGCCAGAGAGCAAAGAAAACCGCTGATGACCAGGAGAAGATTATACAGGAAATGGACCAGCGCAACGAAAGTCTTGGTTCGTTCTCCACGCTGATAATGGTGCTGTCGCAGAACGAGCAGGACTTTCGCGACCGCTGCACAAGAGTAGTATCCCTCGCCAACTCAATGGGCTGCCGTATCAGAGCAATACCCAATCTCCAGAAAGAAGCCTATCAGCACCTTTGCCCTACATACGCACAGAACGAGCGTATCAACGAGATTACCCGCAGAGCATTTCCGATTTCGTCCTTTGTCGGCGGTTTTCCGTTTGCGTCCTCCGGCTTTAATGATGGAACAGGCTTTTATCTCGGCAAGGACAGCGGCGGCGGAATAATCCTGCTTGACCTTTGGAAACGCGAAAAAAGCCGCACAAATTCCAACATCACCATTATCGGCGGCACAGGCACGGGTAAGTCCACCGCCACAAAGCACATTGTAGCAAGCGAATACGCCCGCGGCACGAAAATCATCATTATCGACCCCGAAGGCGAGTATAAGGAGATGTGCCGAAACGAGTACATGGAGGGCGATTGGATTGATGTAGCAGGCGGCAGAGGCGGTCTTATCAACCCGTTGCAGGTGCGTCCTGCGCCGAGGGACGAGGACGATAACGCTAATGACGGAATCGGCGACCTTGCTATACATCTGAAAACCCTTGAAACCTTCTTCCGTTTGTATATCCCCACAATGGACGACCGTTTGAGAGCGCTGCTGAACAAATCGCTTGTGGAACTGTATGCAAGGTTCGGTATTACTTGGAATACCGACATCACAGCTTTCCCGAACAACCGTTTCCCGACAATCGGCGACCTGTATAAGCTCATCTCCAACAAATGCGTTACAGACAAGAACAACGCTGTTTACTACGAGGATTTGAAAACCTACCTTGAAAGCGCCGCCAACGGAGCAGACCACGGCTTGTGGAACGGCTACACCACGATAAACCCGCAGAGCAGCTTTGTTGTCCTCGACACAAAATCGCTCGTTCAGATGTCGGGCGCTGTCCTTGCGGCGCAGTATTTCAATATTCTGTCTTGGTGCTGGGAACAGATAACCCGCGACCCTACCGAGCGCGTAATGCTCGTCGCCGATGAGTGTTGGACGATGATAGACCCGCAGGTACCGCAATCGCTTGAATTTCTCCGAAACGCAGAAAAGCGAGCAAGAAAGTACGAGGGCAGTATTGTTGTGGCTACTCAATCCATAACCGACTTTCTTGACCCCTCAATACGGCTGTACGGACAGGCTGTTCTTGACCTCCCGTCATTTAAGTTGCTGTTCGGCGTTGACGGCGACTCCCTGCGCGAAACACAGAATGTATTCAATCTGAACGAGGCACAGCACGAACTTCTTGCCGCAAAGCAAAGAGGAATCGCGCTGATGAAGGTCGGTTCGCAGGCGGTCAAGGTCAAGTTTGAATTCAGTGATGAGCGCCTTGCACTGTTCGGAAAGGGCGGCGGTCGATAATGACATTACCCGAAATCATCACAGCAATTCCCGTTACTTTCGCCGTGCTGCTTATGCTGTTGGGCGACGGACTATAATTTCCGCTGTGGGAAGATAAACCGAAGTGGCTGTTATACAAATTTGCAAACTTTTTCGCAAATTCGCAAACAGAATCGCAACTTTGTTTGCATTTTCGGTATAGTTTGCAAACAAAACGGCAAAATTCGCAAAAACAGTTTGCAAACTGCTTGACAAATGCAAACTCTGTTTGTATAATAGATGTAACAACGAAAAAACGAACAGGGGGAATCATAATGCAGGACACAGAACTTATCGAGCTTGTTCACAGAATTCAAACACTAAAATGCGAAACGCAGACGATTGAAATAAAGACCGCAGGGCAGGACTGCCCTAAAAAGCTTTACGATACTCTGTCCTCGTTTTCCAATCAGGACGACGGTGGAATAATCGTTTTCGGCATTTCCGAAGAGAAAGATTACAGTATTGTCGGCGTGTACGACCCGCAGGATTTACAGAAAAAAGTAACCGAGCAGTGCAAGCAGATGGAGCCGTTGGTAAGGGCGCTGTTTTCGGTGTGCGAGGTTGACGGGAAGATTGTTGTTGCTGCTGAAATACCGAGCGTTGATATATCCGAGCGCCCTGTTTTCTACAAGGGCGTAGGAAGAATAAAAGGCTCGTTTATTCGCGTGGGCGATTCGGACGAGCCTATGAGCGAGTACGAGATTTACAGCTACGACGCTTTCAGAAAGAGAATACGCGATGATATCCGCACGGTTTCAAACTCCAAAATGTCGCTGTTTAACAAGGAACGCCTTGACGAATATATTGCGCAGATAAAAAATGAACGCCGCAATCTTGCTTTCAATGTATCTGACGATGAGATTCTGGAGCTTATGGGCGTAACGGTTGACGGAGTGCCGACATTGGCGGGAGTAATGACTTTCTCAAAGTACCCGCAGGGCTATTTCCCACAGCTTTGCATTACCGCAATAAGGGTGCAGGGGGTGGAGATAGGAGAATCGGATAATCCCGACGAACGGTTCATTGATAACCGAAGAATAACAGGCTCTATCTCAGAAATGCTTGATGAGGCGGTTGATTTTGTGAGGATTAACAGCCGCTGCTCCACAATAATTGACGAATACGGAAAACGCACAGACAGGTACGAATACCCGCTGAGGGCTGTCCGCGAGGCGGTGCTGAATGCACTGGTTCACAGAGATTACAGTATGTACACGGAGAATGTGCCGATACGCATTCAGATGTTCAGCGACCGAATGGAGATAATCAGCAGCGGCGGTCTTTACGGAAGGATAACTATTGATTCGCTCGGTAAGGTTCGCCCCGACACCCGAAACAGTGCGCTTGCTAATATGTTGGAGATACTCCATATTACAGAGAACAGATATTCGGGAATTCCGACAATACAGGCAGAGTTCCGTAAAGCAGGTCTGCCTGCGCCGATTTTCTCGGTGAGCCACGGGGAATTCACGGTGACCTTCAAGAATGATATTTATAAGGATAACATATCCTCTGTGGGCGCGACTGCTGATATAGTTGAGTTCTGCTCGGTACCCCGCAGCAGAACAGAGCTTCAGAAATTCACCGGTTACACTTGGTACTACACCTCAAAGAAGATTGTGCAGCCGCTTCTGGAACAGGGCATTTTGAAAATGACTATGCCCGATAAGCCTAAGAGCACTAAGCAGAGGTTTGTTAAAGCATAATTTTTGCCCACGGCGGTTGATGCTGTGGGCAATTTGTGGTATTATTATTGTGAAACTTTTTTTCGTGATAATAATTTTATCAAAATGATTACCCCAATTGTTACACCGGCTATTGCAAGTATTGCTAATGTCAATTCCAAATTGCTTCCCCAATACATAAAAACTATCATAACAATGCTAACCAGTGCCCAAATTGCTATATAAAACCCCGCACGAATAATCCAATGCAAAACGCTTCCAATTGTTCTGCTGTTTATCAAATTCCTGCCATAGAGTTCCCCAACCTTGTAATAAGAAAGCCGATATGCTATCTCTCCGATTACAAGCATTGCCAAAAAGCTAACTATGGGAGAAGTAGGCAAACTAAATGGTATGGTAAAAAAAGTAAATATTGCTTTGAGCATAATAACCTCCTTTGTAATAACGCTATATAGTGTTTGCTATAAATCTATTATACATTATATTGAGTTGAGCGTCAAGTGGCAGAAAGTGATAAATAGATGAAATTTCAGATTACTATATTATGAAAGGGCTTAAGTTGTATGAATGAAAAAGATGTAATAAGCTTTGGAAAAGTAGAGCCTACTATTGAAGAAGTAATTTCTTCACACACGCCTTCCCAAATTCAAGCTGATACACTTTTCACATTTACTTCGGAATTGGAATTTCTGCTTCCAAGCATCAAGAATAAAATGATTTCGCCAAGATATTGTACTGAAGATATTACATATCTAGAAATTCCAAATCTTAAAAAAATAGCATTTCCCATGAAATGTTTTTGTGATATTAATCTACACAAGCTTGAAATTCACTTGGAATGGTATGGATATTATGGGATAGCGTTTTCTAAAGAATGGGGAATGAAAAATGGAGTTCAGCCAATTCAATACATAAACCCATCATCTGAACTATGCAGGGATTTTTCAGTTACGTTTTCTTCTGCTTTGAATTCTGTTCCGGAAACTGAAAGTGAAGCAGAAAAGAATATGAAAAATTTTCTTCTTCATGAATTAATGTACTACAAACCATATGAAGGAATGATGAAAAAAAGGACTACCGGTATTGAAGAAAAGAAGTGTTTCACGGACGAATGTGAATGGAGGTTTGTACCGGATGTTACTATAGCTCAGTATGAGCAAGCCTATTTTAATGAAACCATATTTAAGGCAGGCTCGCTTATCGAAATAAGCAATTCTATGTCCGGAAATCGTAAAATATCTCTATGCTTTGAATATGATGACATTAAATATATCATTGTAAAAAGTATTTCGGACCACAAAAAGCTTGTTCAGGAAATAGACAAACTAGTGGTTGAAAAGCCGGTTAAATATCTATTGATTTCTAAAATAATAATATGGGATAACTCAAGGGGGGATTTTTAATGTTCGTAAATTTTGATAGAGTCTTCAACAAAAGTCCTGAAGCGCAAATCACAAATATACCTCCAGCATTGGTTGAGTATCTAAATAAATCTTTACCGGAAGGATTGAAATATACAGTTGACGAAGAAGGATATTGCAGCATAACAAGCGAAGAAGCAGAAATAACCGTAGGTGGAATCACCTTTGACTTAACCGATGAACAAAAAGAAATCTTGGGCAAACAATACACAGCAAGTGATGTATGTAGATTATTTTACAATATCCAAAAACCTATTCCTCTAAAACTACATAAAGAGGGTTTCATTTTGCTGAATGGTGTTGAATTTCCAATCGAGAAATGTGTTTATAATCCACTGAACCCTATTAAATATGTTTCTGGCAGCTTATTTTCTTTTCCAAAGCCTTTTCCTGAACCTTTTAAAATCTCTATTGGCGGTAATGGCTACGAACGAGAAATAACTGTATCTAGAGTTGCAAATAACAGCGTTCATGTTTCAGCTTTTCAATCCGATAACGAGGAACCATTAGTTATCAAATATTGGCTTGATGATTCACAGAATTCGTTGTCATTTAATATTTCACTAAATATTGAATATGCGCGAAATGTAAAGGATATTGTAGAGTCTGTTTCAATATATAATGCGTTTATTGACGGTCAAGGCTTTTTGAACGGAAATTCATTGCTTGCTAATGTTACATCAGAGAATGCAAAAAAATATGATGAAAAAAGCATTGAGTTTTGGAAAAGAGTATTGAGGATTGAGGAAATACTTGATGTGTCGTTCGTTCCACCAAATGAAGAATTATCGTTTGATTCCATCTGCTTAGTGGAGCAATTATTTCAGAGTTTGGTAAACTATATTCCTACCCGTGATAAACAAAACATCGAATCAATCAGCGGTGAAATCAAAGACGGAGAAAAGATTGAAGATATGAAAGTATCTGTGAACCAACCCATGTTTTTTGAGTTTGAAGTAACCACAAAACTGTCGTTATTCGATACAGAAATAGAGTTGCCTGCTATTATAGGCATTTGTGATGCCGTAATTAGCAATTGCGAGTCAAGTGAAGATGGGTCAAATTACACCATATTTTTTTCTGATGAAAGCAATGACAAAAAGAAATATACAGCTGTTCTTTTCTTCAAATCAGATGACGAACTCCAAAAATATAGAGCCTCTAAAGGCAAAGAAATCATAGACTTATTCTGTAATTCAAAAAAGCCGTCCGAATATCTGTCGTAGTAGTAAATTGTGTCATCAACACCATTCGCTAATCATTTGACCTCATAATAAATTCTTGAGTAAACAAATAACTAGACAAATTTGACTCGGCTCAATATAATATTTTTCAGCCCCCGCACCGCTAAATCAGCGCTGCGAGGGCCGATTTATTTGGTATCGGAGGTTATTATGGCAGTAAATCCCAAAATAGTAATGATGGTCGTTGAGTCTTTGTCCAGCGAAAAAGGACGGGACATAGCGCTAAAAGTAATTATGGTGGTTCTGGGTCTTATTATGATGATATTCACCGTATTCGCAGGACTTATAAGCGGTCTGCTTGATGTTGTGGAAACAACGGACCTTCAAAACCATTGGCGGTACATAAAAAGCTGCATGAGCGATGTTTTCAAAGGTATGGAAACCGAAATTGACGAGGATGTCAAAGCCGAGGTCTATGACTTTATGCCCGACTTTTCCGTAAACCTCTCCAAAGCCGCAATAAACAGCGAATTTGACGGAAACTCTCTTATTCTTTACGACAAAGAGGAAATGGAAAGCGCCGGGGCTACTATGCTTGAATATGCTGCAAAGCTCCGTTCAATCAGCACCGAAAGCGAATTTGAACAGTACATAGCCAACTTTTCCGATACCGATATTTCTTTTTCAGACATCACCGATGTTCATTTCAAAGAGGACACCGACCTAGACAGAATATCCGACTACAAAGACGGAGTAAAGCAATTCCTCTATACTCGCGCTATGGAAACAATGCCGCAGTATGAGTACCTCTACGAAAAGGGGTACACCGAGGATGACCGTCCCTGCACCATTCAAACGCTGAATGTGAAAGATTCAACAGGTAGTGTTCAAACTGTTGAATATATCTGCATTGGCGGCGGTACGATTTATCTTCCGCGGTTTATAGCTATGTATAATGTGCGACAAATGCGGGAATTCTTGACAAGTTCGCAGAATGAGGCTCCCGAAATTGAAAGCCTTGACGCGCAGCTTGCCGAGGTTGTCGGAAATATCCCCGAAACCGCCGAGGACGCCGAAGAATACATTCAAAGCGCTTGGCAAGGAATTATCGACGGTCACGGCGCATTAAAGCTCAATATATTTGAGGTATCAAACCTTACAACGCTTATGGAAAACTCCGTTTACGACGGCAGCGTATCCATAACTACCGAGCGCACAGCCAACAAGCTGTCCATCACCCTTGAATCGCCTGCCGAGGACTCTTGGATAGAGATTTTCGGCATAGACGAGTCGCTGGAACAATATGTTGAGGAAACGCAGAGCGCTATCGAGCTTGCCCTCACCGACGCAGAAATTCCCGAAAACGAATGGACGATAAGCCTTGACGGAATGGTACAGGCGGCGCTTTTTGTTTATTTTGAGGGATTTTTTGAACTGCCCGTTGAACGCTCCGACCTTGCCACAGGCACAAACGGCATAGTCAATCAATGCGGCGAAACAAGCAAGATACACAAATACAACTACGGCAGAGTTCAGCACGACTTGCCCGAAAACGGCGTTACCTTGTGGCTTGAAAACGGGAACGCTCCTGTTTATGCCAATCTTCTGAATTGCGGAAACTGCATACAGTACGCCTATATCTATGATGTGTGGGATATGGAAAACGGCGGACATATTGCAAGCGCTGATGTAACAAGCTATGTTTTGAATTACAGCGCCGTAACTATTGCCTATGTTATAGACACCGACCAATTCCAAAAGGACTACGGTTTTCCGTTCCCGTCAGTAAACGGGCTGTCCTCAAACGGCACAATAACGCTGTTTGTTGAATATAGCTGCCTGTCAAGCCTTGACGGGATTTCCGAGCAATACGACATCGGCGAAGATTTATTCGATATTTCGGACGGCAGTATCCGCATAGGTTACAGCCATAACGGAAGAATCGACACCGGCAGAGATTTTTTCACAGGCACTAACACCTATTTTCATTCATTCCCCGTTGGCGAGGACATACCCCATGTGACGATAAAAACCAGCTTTATGAGTGGAGAGGTATCACAACCGCAGTATTCCGAGCCGCACTACTACCGCGGACTTTCCGCCGCCGATTTAGGTGTTGAGGTCAATCCGCGCTTGTGGTTTAAGGGCTTTCGCTCCAACATTGATGATGAACTGTTCAAGACGATAGCTGCTGTTCAGCCGTAACGATAGGAAATGCCCCGTCGGGTGACGGGGCTAACAGCTTAAATGTGATTATATCTGCTCGATAAATGGGAATTAATCGCTGTCGGTCACAATATTTTTTCATTAGCATGAGCATAGTAAATCCTTTTGGGATTATAGCTCATAACAAGGTCCCAATCACTTTTTAATTTAATATTACTATCATAAGCATCAAGATATTCGTTAGGTTCTAAATCTCCCACAAAACAAATCCCATTATCTAAAATCAAGGATATGCTATCTTCACTATGACTTGGAGTAGATATGATTTCTCCCTCAATACCTATGTTTTTAAGAAATTCTCGACTATCTTTGCAGTTGATAATTACTGAATTATCGGTGTTGATAGGTTCATACTCTAATCGCTTATCTCTTCTGAAAATCTCGTCCGCAAAATGAATATATGACTTCTGTATATTGATTAGAAGAAGTTTTACTCCTTGTTTCATTAGCTCGCTTATTAAACCAATATGGTCAGGATGGTAGTGTGTTGCCAAAATATAAGAAATATCACTAATTTTAATGCTGTGTTCTTTAATTGCTTTATAAAATGCTGGCAATGTTCCCGCAAAATCAGTATCAATAAGCAAACCGCCGCTTGTTCCTTGAATAAAGAAAGTGTTGGTATTGCCGTATCTTAACTTACTTATCACAAAACCACCTCCACAACTTTCGATTTATCGCTCTGTTCATTATACCACGCTACATCTATAATTGCAATATGAATGTCCTTTTTTATCCATATAATATACAAGACTTTATGTTTATCAAATCGTAACAAGCCGGTTCATCGAGCGCCGACTTGACAAAGAAATCCTTTTGATATATAATGAGAA
>JBJESB010000129.1:0-8437 GCA_051882575.1 Oscillospiraceae bacterium | reverse complement strand
CCGTGGTATTGATTGTAAATTTTCAGCACAGCTTCTGCACCAAGCAACTCATACAAATCATAATAGCTGTCGGTGAGCGCCTCGGCTTCGTTGCCCTCCACTCCGAATTTCTCGTAAGCGTTGTCCTCGGTGATGTTGTTCATAGTGATACTTCCTTTCAATTATATTTCAGCGTGATACATAAATCAACAAGTTTTTAGGGGAATAATATTCTCCTTTTTCTTCCTGCGATTCGTGCCGCTGATGTTTCCGGAATAAAACTCCTTCATATCGTCAAGGCGAATACAGCCCAGCCTGCCCTTAATCATGCCGATTTGCGGCTCATAGAAACCGTCCTTAATTGCACAGCCGCAGTCGATTCCGATAAGATTTCCGTTATGCAGAATGCGGGGCTTTGTGGTTGGAGCAATCAGAAATGTCCCCGTATGCCCGAACACATAATTCTTGTCGGATTCAGCCATTTCGGCAAGCGCGTTCCGCTCCCACACGCTGTATTCCGCCTGCGACCTGTACTGCCTTTTGTAGTGCGAATAAAACTCCGTATCAGCCGCATGGACAAGCCTGTATTCTTTGCCGCCGACTTCAATATCGATATTCAGCGGCAAGGATTTGAGGTAGTCAAGCATTTCAGCCTTTTGTGCGTTCGGCAGACAGAACCACCCGATGTGAGTTATCCCACCGCCGTTTCCGTACCATAATTCACAACTGTCGCTTACATTCCTGCGCTTGCCGTCGTAAGGCTCGCCAAGGGCGTTCAGCATCATAAATTCGTGGTTGCCGAGAAGCATTTTGGCGTTCGGCATAGCCATAATACGCTTGAGTATCTCGATACCGTGTGCGCCCCTGTCGATAACATCGCCGAGAACATACAAAGTGTCATCGGGTTGGAGGTTGATTTGTGCCAGAACCGATTCAAAGCAATCAAGCTGACCGTGAACATCGCTAAGTACATAAGTGTATCCCATAAGAAACTCCTTTCATATAATAAGCCTTTTTCTTCTGTGATTTTATTCTACCACATTCTTCCCCCGCAAAGGTCAATCCGAAATTGACCAATTTTGTGACAGAAAAAATCTCCCGCCGATAGGGCAGGAGAGCAGAAATATGTTCGTATAATTAAATGTGCCATTTTAGGGCTTGACAAATACCCCGAACTGTGATAATATAATATCTTACATAGCAACCTTATGCAGAAAGGACAAGCCTATGAGCAGAAGCAGAGCCTACACAAGATATCAGCGGAGATCGCACATCAACCGCAAGAAGCGTATCATTGCCGAAGAACACATCTGGTACTATAAGTTTGAGGGTCAGCTCAGCAAGGGGAAAATACATTGCTCCTGCCCGATGTGCCGCTTGAAGTCCTACGACCAGCGACAGGCGAGGGACATTCGTAGAATTAACTCAATGGACTACTCGGAGAGAGCGGCGTAAAGGTCGTATAAAGCGGTCAGTACCCCAAAAACGCAGCGGATTTTCAGCATTATGAAAGCACCTACAAACTCGCTCTACAAGCGGCTTCAAGCCCGTTTACTCAAAATGCTAATTTCGGCGAGCTATTAAATATTTATCAAAGCCGAATCGACCGAAACTGCGATTAAAAAATTCCGGACTGCTGCCAAATCGGCAACAGTCCGGCTTTGATTATAAATCAGGATTAGCATTTCGTTTGTTTACGGCGCTTGTGGCTGTTGCCGAAAGTTTACGAATGATTCCGTCGGTGCTTTAAGCTAAAGATGTTCATCCCAGCGTTTCTTTAAATACCTGTTTCAGAGCCTCAACAGGCAAAGACTGTCCCACAAAAATCTGCGCCATGCCTTTCGGCGTGAATTTACAGCCTGCAAGTTCATCCTTGTGCAGAGCAGCCGCCTGCGCTTCAATATTGATGTGGTCTTTGAATGGTATCAGCCTTACAAATGCCTCGCCGACGTAGTAGCTTGGCAGCTTCGCCCAGAGTTTCTCTTCAGGCTCAACCGCAGAGCTTGCATAAATCAGCTCTCTGATTTCAGTGTACAAATCTGCGATTTCTACGGGGTATTTTCCAAGGTATTCCTTAATCTGTTCGTTCATTATTCATTACTCCATTCTGTACTTTGAATATGCATTTGAGTTATTCCGTTTATGAAAGATTTTGTCAGATAATGCACATCAGCTGCAAATCAAACGGTTCATTCTCTGCAATTTCCGGTATGGTAGGATTCGCATGTTCCGCGCCCATTGCCTTGTAGAATGCGATTGTTTCCTCGGAGGAACACGCAGAGATATATAATGCGTTTGCGCCTGCTTTTGCGGCTTCTTCCTTTGCGATTGAAAACAGCTTTCCGCCGATACCCTTGCCGCGATACGCCGCAGAAACCTGCATCAAATCCAAAATCATATACCGATTGTTCAGCTGCTTTATAAGCCCGATAAATCCAATCACCGTGCTGCCGTCTGTCGCAATGTACGATATGTAATCCGTGCTGCTTATGTCCTTTGCAACCTGCCGCTTCTTTTCAATATCCCAATCCTCAATATAAGGCAATTCCACAAGCTCATGCCCGTTTTCGGATTTGCGGTACACACGTCTTACTTCCTGACGCCTTTCAAAGTAATCCAGTGAGTTTTCATTGAAATTCTCTTTGGTTAACAGTTCAATATTTATCAATTGTGATTCTCCTTACTTGCGTATGCGCTTCTTCCTGTTATATTTTGTTGAATTAGGTTTGTTAATGCTCCTGCGCTGCTTTTTGGATGAATTTGCTCTTTTTGTGAGTGAGTATGCGTCAGGAGCTTTGTATTCATCCGAGTAAAAGCATTTCATATCATCCAGCCTTATACAGCCCAGTCTGCCGCCCAAATCGCCGAACCGCCGCCTGCCGCTCTTTGCCGAAATCGCAGCGCAGCCGCAGTCGATAGCGATAAGGTTGCCGTCAAATACAATCTCCATAGGATATTTCAGCGTCATAAGGAAGGTCATGGTATGCCCGTATACATAATTTCTGTCGGATAGCCTCATCTTGTCAAGCGCATTGCGGTCCCACACGCTGAATTCAGCCAATGAGGTATAGCAGCAGTCGCTTGAATCGTAGAAATCCATATCAGCAGCATGGACAAGTCGGTATTTCTTTTGCATTACCTCAATATCAAGATTAAGCGGCAGAGATTTGAGGTAGCTTTTGATATTGTCTTTGATTCGCTTTGGCTGTCTGCGGTAGGCAGAATGAGTTTTGCGTCCGCCGTTTGTGTACCACAGTTCTACACAATCCTGTATGTCGCGGGAAATCCCGTCGTAGGGCTCGCCAAGTGCGTTGAGCATCATGTATTCGTGATTGCCAAGCAGCATCTGCGCATTTGGCATTGCCATAATGTGCTGAAGTATCTCAATTCCGTGAACCCCTCTGTCGATAACGTCGCCCAGAATATACAGGCGGTCGTCGGGCTGTAGGTTTATTTTTCGCAGAATAGCCTCAAAGCACATCATCTGCCCATGTATATCGGAAACAACATAAGTATACCCCACATTCTACTCCTTTCCTGATAATACAACGAATTTTGCCTGTTCTGCTCCGCAAAAAATATCTCGATTTTATGCCTAATAAATGTACTCTTTTTATGCAATAATGAATATTCTGCAAAATTTATTATATCATAATCTGTTTATTTTGTAAAGTATAGCAATTTGTTTATTCCGCAGTCATAGCGAAAAAGTGTTTATGATATTCCGACACAGCAAATCACACTTTTGGCTGGCATGAGTGCAGATTATTGTGTGCAGAACAAGCTTTTTTGGAAATATTATACATAATCTGAATATTTTTATAAATTATCTCATTTTGAGTATTGAAATTTGTCCGATGATATGATATACTTATAAAGTAATTTAATTTTATAATAAAAAAATTGACAATTTGATATATAAATACCGGAGGACAAAAATGTCTGTTGAATTGAAGCATAAAACCAAAGCCCTGATACAATACATAATCGGTATTGCTTTATTTATATTGTTTCAGGTAGCGATGGCTTTGTTAAGCGTCAATAACCTTTCAAATCTTGGCGGAATCTGCGCTGCGTTCCAGTATGCGGTGTGCCTTTTTCTTGTCAGAACTAACAAAAGAAAGGGAATCATCACTGCTATGATTCTTCTTGCTTTTTCTCTTCTTAATATCGTTCGTGTAATAATTGTCGGAGTAGATTATCTGCCGTATGCAGGTCTTTTCAATGTTCTCTTCTATATGGTAACAATTGCTTGGCTGGCTTCGATATTCGCAAGACAGGACAAAGCAGCTGTTACGGATATCGTCACAGGGCTTCTTAACCGCCGCGGATTATATCAGTATCTGATTTCGTTGATTGAGGACGAAAAGCCTTTCTATCTTGTCAATCTTGAAATTGCCAATTTCAAGCTGCTGAATGACAGCTATGGTCATGTATGCGGCGATACGATTCTTAAAAAGGTAACAAAGCTGCTTCAGGACTATTTCGGCGAGAAGGGTACAGTAATACGAAGCGGGGGCTCCGAGTTTATAATTATTCTGAAATACAGCGAAAATGCCGAAAAGGACACAAACAATGTTTTGCAGCTGCTGGCACAGAAGATTGTTCTTTCGGAAGAAAACGATGTTCTTGACTGCTATTTGTCCGTTTATGCGGGAATTTCATCATATCCTGCTGACAGCTCAAATTATGAGGAACTGATAAACTACGCCGATATGGCTGTGGTTGAAGCTGCGAGGAAAAACTCTCCGGTTGCCGTGGCATTTGAGCCCTGCATGGAAGAAGCCTCAAAACGTCAGATGGAGCTTGAACACCTAATAAAGGAAGGTCTGGAGAACGATTATTTCTATCTTGAATATCAGCCGCAGTACAAGCTTGACGGAAAACGGCTGCGCGGCTTTGAAACACTGATAAGAATGAAGCTGCCCGACGGCTCAATAGTAAGTCCAGGTGAATTTATACCCGTTGCCGAAAAGGGCAAGCATATTATCTCTATCGACGATTACGTTCTTCGCAGAGCCATGAACGAGTTTAAGGGCATTGTAGCGAATAACAATCCCGACCTGATAGTATCTGTCAATGTTTCCGCCAAGAATATCGGTACGCTTGATTTCCCCGACAGAATCGGAAAGATACTTGCCGAAACCGGATACCCCGCAAAGAATCTTGAGATTGAAATTACAGAATATTGTATGGTTCAGTCCATTAAGATTACTGTTGAGAACATAACAAAGCTGCGCGCAATGGGCATACAGGTTGCGCTTGATGATTTCGGCACAGGATATACCTCGCTGAATTATCTTTCGCAAATGCCGGTTAATCTGCTGAAAATCGACAAGAGCCTTATTGATGATATTGAGCAGAACCGGCAGAAATGCGAATTTGTGAAGGCAATCGTGGCAATGGGTCACATTATGGGCTGCGAGGTAATTTCCGAGGGTGTAGAGAACACCATGCAGCTTTCAAAGCTTAAGGATAATAATTGTGATTTCATTCAGGGCTATGTATGGGGCAAGCCGCTCGCGTACGATACTGCCACTGCGCTTGCAACGGAATAATATAGCAAAAGCTCCGTCGGTAACGGAGCTTTTTATATATTGGCGCTTTACAGATATCGCTCAAAATGTGTTGGCGTTCCGTTTTCGGTATAAACTCGCGGTACACGCGTTCCGACTGCGCACAGCAGCTCATAGTTTATTGTACCTATAAGGTCCGCGGCGTGTTCAAAGGAGCTTCCGCCCTGTGTTTCGTCGGAGTAGATTATAACCTCGTCGCCGATTCCGATATCGGGATAGTCCGTAATATCTGCCATGCTCTGGTCCATGCAGATTCTGCCTCTGATAGGAACCGAATGCCCGTTGATAATCACATTCCATTGGTTTGACAGCCGCCTGTTGAAGCCGTCTGCATAACCGCAGGGAATAAGTGCAATGCGTGTGTCGCTTTGGGCGGTGAAAGTGCGACCATAGCTTACCGTTTCGCCTTTTTTAATAGTACGAATTGAGCTCACCACGGATTTTAGCTGCATCAGCGGCTTGATTCCGTCGGGAATGGGCATACCCGAATCAGGCTTGTGACCGTACATTATAATACCCGGTCTGCAATAATCACCGTCAAAAGCGCTGTGGTACAGCAGTCCGCCGCTGTTTTGTGTGTGCAGGGGCAGATTAAGCTCGCGGCTGATTAGAAAAGCCTTTTCATACTGCTGTTCGGTGAAATCAATGCAGCAGCTGTCAAAGCTGTCGCTTACAGCATAGTGTGTGTAGCAGGCAAGCACATCCAGCCCTTTAAGGGATTTGATTTTGGCAGCCTGCTCCGGGGTATCAATGCCAACGCGGCTCATACCGGTGTTGATTTTAATATGAACCGGAACCCTGATTCCATGCTTTTGCGCCGCTTCGGAGAGTTTCTCGGAGTAATCCACAGAGCCTGCCGTGAAAATATACCCCTTATCGTAATTCTCAACCGCAAAATCAATATCGGTAAAGCCCAGTATCAGAATCTGCCCCGCAATATTATTGCTGCGCAGACGCTCTGCCTCCCACGGATTTGAAACTGCGAATTTGCTGATTCCGACGCTGTTCAGAACGCGTGAGCACTGAATATCGCCGTGACCATAGCTGTTTGCCTTTACTACCGCGATAATCTCTTTGCCGTTTGCAGAGCGCTTTATTATGTCAATATTATTCTTCAGAGCGTCGAGATTTATCTCTGCCCATGTTCTTTTATAAAAATTGTTCATATATTTGCTCCTATGCTGTTGAAATTTTCGGAGAAATGTGGTATAATACAAATATATTGCTGTGCTGTGATAAAATTTCACAGTATATTTGTAAAAGCACATTATATTATATAATAAATTGACGCTTATTTCAATAGGTTTTCAAAATTTTTACCCATTGCCGAAAGGATTTTTCTATGTCAGTACGCAGAAGAAGTAACTGGTATATTTACCTTATTGCGTTTGGAATCGCGTTGGCGTTCGCAATAATGGTAATATTTACATTCCGTGGATTTTTGTTCCCCGAAAAAACCGAGCCTGTGGGTCTTACCTCAACAGGTGAGCTCGCCGAGAACTTCAAGCCCGATTCCTCAATGAATTATAATATGCTTACCATGATTGCGGATGACGGCGGGTTCCCGCAGCTGTTTATTATATGCTCATACAACGCGGTAGAAAGCCGACTTACCTATGTACCTGTTCCCAATTCAATTTGCGTTGCGCACGAGGGCAGGGATTTGCCGAATGTATACGCTGCCAAGGGCGGCGAGGGTGTAATTTCCGCTATTGAAAATGAGATTGCCCTGCGCTGCGACGGGTATGTATTGTTTGAGCGCACCGAGTTTATGAATCTGTTCACAGCGTTCGGCAATGTTGAGTGTGATGTTCCGAAAACGCTGCTTGTAAATGACGGCGGAGAGATTGAAACCTTTAATCAGGGAACGCAGCTGTTTACCGCCGAGAAAGCGTACCGTTACATTATGCTTGCGGATTTCGAGGACGGCGAGAGCTATCGCTTTAATATGATTGGCAACCTTCTGACGCAGCTGATGAATCAGAATGTGTCGTATATTGACAGCTCGCTGCTTGATACCTATGTAAGCGCGCTGTTTACCGATACGCAGAACAATCTTGTACCCGAGGATTATACAAGGTGCAAGGCGGCTTTGCTGAATACTGTTACTTACACGGCGAATCCTGCCGAATACTATGTTCCGTATGGAGTATATGCAGAAGACGGCAGCTTTACGATATCTGCAAACTCAATAACAACAATTAAGCAAAAGGCGGGAATTGAATAATTTTTTGGAGGAATTATGGATAAGAGAATTGAAAAGGTAATGCGAAATCTTGAAAAGAACCGCATACAGCCGTATTATGCCCAAAGCAGGGAAGAACTGCATGAGCTGATACGCACGCTTGTAAAGGATGACAGGCTGATTACCTCGGGCGGTTCAATGACGCTTGCCGAAAGCGGCGTAAAGGATTTGCTGATGACGGAATTTGCCGATACATATCTTGACCGCTCTGCGGCAAAAACGCCCGAGGAGGCAGGCGAGATAATGCGCAAGGCATTTATCTCCGATACATTTCTTGCAAGCACCAACGCGCTTACAGAGGACGGCGAGCTGTACAATGTTGACGGCAACGGCAACCGCGTATCTGCCATGATTTTCGGTCCGAAGCAGGTTGTGATTGTTGCAGGCGTGAACAAAATCGTAAAAGACATGGATGAAGCCGTTCGCCGCGTTGAAACGATTGCCGCGCCCAAGAACACCGTTCGTCTGGACTGCGGTACGCCCTGCGCCAAAACAGGAGAGTGCGCGCATTGCTATTCGGAGAGAAGAATCTGCTGTTCGTATGTTAAGCTGGCTTACCAGCGCGTTCCGAACAGGATAAAGGTTATTATTGTAAACGAGAATCTGGGTTATTAAGAAAGGATACATATATGGGTAT
>JBJESB010000128.1:0-31069 GCA_051882575.1 Oscillospiraceae bacterium | reverse complement strand
TGTTATTGATAAGTCTTGTTACCAGCTCGGAACCGTACATAGGATCCGGCAGAACTTCACGCTTCGGAACATTACCTCTTCTTGGCATAATTGCTTCCCTCCTTCATACGAAATGAAAATCATAGGTACTCGAAAGCTGTTAACTCCCGCCGTCCAAGCAGAGGCACGATATATAATATATCAAGCACTTGCCTGACAGCTATTGTCAACTAAAATTAAGCTTTCTTTCCAGCCTTCGGACGCTTAGCACCATACTTGGAGCGTCCCTGCATTCTCTTGTCTACGCCCTGTGCGTCGAGTGTACCGCGGATAATGTGGTAACGCACACCGGGGAGGTCCTTAACACGACCGCCGCGGAGAAGGACAACAGAGTGTTCCTGCAGTTTGTGTCCGATACCGGGAATGTAAGCAGTAACCTCATAGCCGTTAGAAAGTCTTACTCTGGCTACCTTTCTCATTGCGGAGTTAGGCTTCTTGGGAGTCTGAGTTCTTACGGCTGTGCAAACGCCGCGCTTCTGGGGAGAAGACTGGTCTATCTGCTGCTTGCGGAGTGTATTCATACCCTTCTGCAGTGCAGGCGACTTGGACTTCTTAACGGATACCTCGCGTCCCTTGCGGACAAGCTGATTAAAGGTTGGCATTCTTTTTTCACCTCCAATAAAATTCTCGCGTGGATATTATTTACTTATCACCCGATAATATACCTGATGACAGTCACACGCAATTATATATTTTAGACTAAAAAACGGTGTTTGTCAAGTCCCCCTGCGGAAACTTTGTAACAAACACCGTTCATTTATTTGTTGCCTGCGCTTGCTTTGTGCATTTTACACAAACTTATTCGGCTTCTCCGTTGGATTCGGAATCAGCATTCTCGGCAGCTTCTTCGGCTTCAGCAGCCTCATGCTCGCGGCGCATTGCCTCAAGACCTGTACCTGCGGGGATGAGCTTACCGATGATTACATTCTCCTTAAGACCGAGCAGCGGGTCAACCTTGCCGCGGATTGCAGCGTCGGTCAGCACGCGGGTTGTTTCCTGGAAGGAAGCAGCGGACATAAAGCTGTCTGTTGCAAGAGCTGCCTTTGTGATACCCAGCAGCACTGCCTTGCAGGTGGGATATTCAACGTGCTCGCCGTTCGCCTCTCTTTGCTTAAGCTCCTCGATTATCTCGTTGAAGCGTGTTCTGCTTATCTTCGAGCCGGGAAGCAGCTGGTAGCACGAGCCGGAATCCTCTATTTCAACCATTCGCAGCATCTGGCGTACGATAACCTCGATATGCTTATCGTTGATATCAACACCCTGCTGGCGGTAAACCTTCTGTACCTCGGTAATGATGTAGTTCTGGACTGCCTTCTCACCCTTTACCTTGAGTACGTCATGCGGGTTGATAGAGCCCTCTGTCAGCGGGTCGCCCGCCTCTACAACGTCGCCGTCGAATACCTTGGGACGATAGCCGAAGGGCACTGCGTACTTCTCCTCCAGACCTGTTTCGGGGTCCTTGATGTAAGCCGTACGCGTCTTTTTCTCCTCGCCGAAGCGCACCGTACCGGAAACCTCCGTAACGATTGCCGCGGACTTGGGCTTGCGGCTCTCGAACAGCTCCTCTACACGGGGAAGACCCTGTGTGATATCCTCTGCGTTTGCGATACCGCCCGTGTGGAACGTTCTCATTGTAAGCTGTGTACCGGGCTCACCGATAGACTGCGCAGCGATAATACCGACCGCCTCGCCTATGCTGATAAGCTGACCGTTTGCAAGAGATGCGCCGTAGCAGTGTGCGCACACGCCGTTCTTAAGCGAGCAGGTCAGTACCGAGCGTACCTTTACCGTCTGAACGCCTGTTGCCACAATCTTTTCTGCGTCTGCGTCGTTCATCAGCTTGCTTGCGGGAATAACGCTTCCGTCGGGAAGCTTGAAATCCTCTGTAAGGTAGCGGCCTACAAGACGCTCCTGCAGCTTCTCGACAAGCTCCTTGCCCTCGCGGATTTCAAATACGTCGATACCGTTTGTTGTGCCGCAGTCCTCCTCGCGGATGATAACCTCCTGCGATACGTCAACCAGTCGTCTGGTAAGGTAACCCGAGTCCGCAGTACGCAGCGCTGTATCTGCAAGACCCTTACGCGCGCCGCGAGAGGAGATGAAGTATTCCAGAATGTTAAGTCCCTCACGGTAGTTAGCCTTGATAGGCATCTCAATTGTCGCACCCGACGTATTTGCGATAAGTCCGCGCATACCTGCCAGCTGTCTTATCTGGTTGATAGAACCACGCGCGCCGGAGTCCGCCATCATAAAGATGTTGTTGTACGGGTCAAGGTTTTCGGTAAGAGCCTTTGCCACGTCGTCGGTAGCGTTGTTCCAGATTGTGATGAAATTGTTCTTTCTTTCCTTATCGGAGATGAAGCCTCTTGCAAACTGCTTGTTGATTACTTCCATGTCGGCTTCTGCCTTTGCGAGAATCTCTGCCTTCTGGGGCGGGATTTCCGCGTCGCATACGGCTACCGTAATACCCGAACGTGTAGAGTACTTATAGCCCAGCGCCTTAATCTTATCAAGCACCTGCGCCGTAGCAGCGGTGTTCTGCTGCGTCTTGAGGCATCTGTCAATTATCTGACCGAGCTGCTTTTTGCCAACCTTGAAGTTTATCTCAAAGTCGAACATATGCTCGGGGTCTGTTCTGTCCACATAACCGAGGTTCTGCGGAATTACCTCGTTGAAGATAACTCTGCCGACGGTGGTATCAACCAGTCTGGATACAACGCCCGCTTCGGTTTCCTTGGTTACACGAACCTTTATCTTTGCGTGAATGGAGATTACACCATCCTGATATGCCATGAGCGCTTCGTTCACATCACGGAATACCTTGCCCTCGCCCTTTTCGCCGTCCTTGTCAATGGTGAGGTAGTAGGAGCCCAGTACCATATCCTGCGTGGGAACCGTAACGGGTCGTCCGTCGGAGGGCTTCAGCAGGTTCTTTGCCGCAAGCATGAGGTTTCTCGCCTCATCCTGCGCCTCTGCGGAAAGCGGAAGGTGAACAGCCATCTGGTCGCCGTCGAAGTCGGCGTTAAACGCTGTACAGCACAGCGGGTGCAGCTTGATTGCTCTGCCCTCAACCAGTACCGGTGAGAACGCCTGAATACCCAGTCTGTGCAGCGTAGGCGCGCGGTTAAGCAGTACGGGGTGGTCCTTGATTACACGCTCAAGCGAATCCCATACGATATCCTCGCACTTTTCCACTGCCTTCTTTGCCTGCTTGATGTTTGTAATGTTCATAGCCTCGGGAGCCTTGGACTTTACAAGGTCCTCCAGCACAAACGGCTTGAACAGCTCAAGCGCCATCTCCTTGGGCAGACCGCACTGGTCCATCTTAAGCTCGGGGCCTACGACGATAACCGAACGTCCGGAGTAGTCAACACGCTTACCCAGCAGGTTCTGACGGAAACGTCCCTGCTTACCCTTTAGCATATCCGAAAGCGACTTCAGCGGGCGGTTGTTGGAGCCCGTGTAGGGTCTGCCGTGTCTGCCGTTGTCAATAAGCGCGTCAACGGCTTCCTGCAGCATACGCTTTTCGTTTCTAATGATAATATCGGGTGAGCGCATATCAATCAGGCGCTTCAGACGATAGTTTCTGTTGATTACGCGGCGGTAAAGCTCGTTCAGGTCGGAGGTTGCGTAACGTCCGCCGTCAAGCTGTACCATAGGTCTGATATCCGGCGGAATAACGGGAATTGCATCCATTATCATCCACTCGGGTCTGTTGTTCGAGGTTCTGAACGCCTCGATAACGTCAAGTCTTTTCAGCAGCTTAAGGCGCTTCTGACCCTGTGCGTTTACCAGCTCCTGCTTGAGCGATTCTGCAAGCTCCTCAAGGTCAATTTCCTGAAGCATCTCCTTGATTGCCTCTGCGCCCATGCCTGCCCTGAAGCGCTCGGGCTCGCCGGGCACGTTGTATCTCTGGCGCAGGTAGGAATAATCCATCTCGTCAAGCAGCTGACCCTTTACAATGGTCTTGTTATCCTTGCCGACAATATCCTCGCCGGGGTCGATTACAATATACTTTGTGAAATAAAGAACATCCTCCAGCTTCTTGGGGGAAATATCCAGAACCTGACCGATTCTTGAGGGTGTTCCCTTAAAATACCATATATGCGATACAGGCGCTGCCAGCTCGATGTGTCCCATACGCTCGCGGCGAACCTTGCTGCGTGTTATCTCAACGCCGCAGCGCTCGCATACCTTGCCCTTAAAGCGTATTCTCTTGTACTTGCCGCAGTTGCACTCCCAGTCCTTCTGCGGGCCAAAAATCTTTTCGCAGAACAGACCGCCCTTTTCGGGCTTTTGTGTGCGGTAGTTTATTGTTTCGGGGCGGTCTACCACACCGTACGACCAAGCTCTTATCTGGTCGGGTGAAGCAAGCCTGATTTTCATTGATTCAAATACAGTATAGCTCAATTTAATACCTCATCTCTCACAGTTTTTGCCGAATTGTGTGCAATGCCAGTTTCAATCAAAGCTCTGAATCATCAGCGTCGAAATCATCGAAGCTGTCGCTGAAAGGAAGGTCAAAATCATCCTCGTCATCCAGCGGCGACATTACCTCGGATTCCTCGCCGTCGTCGGCGTCCATATAGCCGTCAAGGTCGCTCTGCTGAACAACACTCTCCTCCTCGTAGGAGCTTTCGGAATCATCTGTGCTGCGTGAGCGTCTGGAGTACATATCGTCATCCTCAAATTCCTGCTTGAGGTCGATTTCCTGACCCTTGATATCAAGTATTCTGATATCAAGTCCCAGACCCTGAAGCTCGCTAATCATAACCTTGAACGACTCGGGAATACCGGGCTTGGGAACGGGCTTGCCGTCAACAATAGCCTCGTAGGTCTTCTGACGTCCCATAAGGTCATCGGACTTGACTGTGAGTATCTCCTGAAGGGTGTAGCTTGCACCGTAAGCCTCAAGCGCCCAAACCTCCATCTCACCGAAACGCTGTCCGCCGAACTGCGCCTTACCGCCCAGAGGCTGCTGTGTTACCAGCGAGTAAGGACCGGTTGAACGAGCGTGAATCTTATCATCAACAAGGTGGTGCAGCTTAAGGTAGTACATTACGCCGACAGTTACGGGGCTGTCAAACTTCTCGCCCGTTCTGCCGTCTGTAAGGGTTGTCTTGCAGTCGGAGGTAAGCGGCAGCTTTGTAAAGTCAAGACCTGCGCTGTCCATGCCGAAATCAGAGGTGATTCCGAGCGCATCCCAGTCAATACCGGAAACGTTCTTGCCTGCGATAAGGTCTGCCTTTCTCTCTCTTGCAAGGTCATACAGCGCTCTGATGTCCTGCTCGTGCGCGCCGTCGAATACCGGAGTAGCTACCTTCCAGTCAAGCGCCTTTGCAACAAAGCCGAGGTGAACCTCCAGCACCTGACCGATATTCATTCGTGAAGGTACGCCCAGAGGGTTAAGAACAATATCAAGCGGTGTACCGTCGGGCAGGAAGGGCATATCCTCCTGCTTGAGGATTCTGGAAACGACACCCTTGTTACCGTGACGACCTGCCATCTTATCGCCGACGGAAATCTTACGCTTCTGCGCTACATATACGCGTACAACCTCGTTTACGCCCGGTGAAAGCTCCTCGCAGTTATCGCGGTTGAACACCTTGACATCTACGACAATACCCGACTCGCCGTGGTTTACACGCAGTGAATTATCGCGAACCTCGCGCGCCTTTTCGCCGAAGATTGCGCGCAGCAGCTTTTCTTCTGCGGTAAGCTCTGTTTCGCCCTTGGGTGAAACCTTACCTACCAGTATATCGCCGGAGTGTACCTCTGCGCCTATGCGGATGATACCGCGCTCGTCGAGGTCCTTGCGCGCGTCCTCGGGCAGGTTGGGGATATCTGCTGTAATCTCCTCCGGACCGAGCTTTGTTTCGCGGCACTCAAGCTCATACTCCTCAACGTGAATTGAGGTGTAAACATCATTATAAACCAGCTTTTCGTTGATGAGAACGGCATCCTCGTAGTTGTAGCCTTCCCATGTCATAAAGCCTATCAGAGCGTTCTTGCCAAGCGCAATTTCGCCCTTGTTGGTAGCGGGACCGTCTGCGAGAACATCGCCTGCGCATACGCGCTCGCCCTTGTTTACGTTGGGGCGCTGATTTACGCAGTTGCCCTGGTTGGAGCGCTTGAACTTAATCAGGCTGTAAGCGTGCTCTCTGCCGTTGTCGTCGGTAACAACGATTCTGTCCGCTGTAACCTCGGTAACAACGCCGTCCTCCTTCGCTGTGATTGTAACGCCGGAATCGACCGCAGCCTTGTACTCCATACCCGTACCGACAATAGGATTATCCGTAACCATCAGCGGCACAGCCTGACGCTGCATATTCGCGCCCATCAGCGCACGGTTTGCGTCGTCGTTCTCAAGGAACGGAATCATTGCCGTTGCAACGGATACAACCATCTTCGGCGATACATCCATGAAATCAACCTTTTCGCGCTCGATTTCAAGGATAGCGTCGCGGCAGCGCGCATTGACGCGGGGTCTTGCAAAGCAGCCGTTCTCGTCAAGCGGCTCGTTTGCCTGCGCAACTACATAATCGTCCTCAACGTCGGCTGTCATGTAAACAACCTCGTCAAGCACCTTGCCCGTTGCCTTGTCCACACGTCTGTAGGGCGCTTCTATAAATCCGTACTCGTTGATTCTTGCGAATGTAGCGAGGTAGGAGATAAGTCCGATATTAGGACCTTCGGGAGTCTCGATAGGACACATTCTGCCGTAGTGAGAATAGTGTACGTCACGAACCTCAAATCCGGCTCTGTCGCGCGAAAGACCGCCCGGACCGAGCGAAGAAAGTCTTCTCTTGTGAGTAAGCTCTGCAAGCGGGTTGTTCTGGTCCATAAACTGCGAAAGCGGCGACGAACCGAAGAACTCGCGCATTGCCGAGATAACCTGACGCGCATTGATAAGCGACGCAGCCGTTACCTTGTCCTCCTCGGGGGACTGGAGTCCCATTCTCTCGTGAATGGTGCGCTCCATGCGCGTAAAGCCGATTCTGAAGTGATTCTGAAGCAGCTCGCCCACACAGCGGATTCTTCTGTTGCCGAGGTGGTCGATATCATCTATCACGCCGATACCCTCGCAAAGGTTGATGAAATAGCTTACCGTTGCGTAGATGTCGTCAAGAGTAATGTGCTTGGGGATAAGCTCGCTTACACGCTCCGAAATAAGCTTGGAGAGCTTTTCCTTGTCGCCGTCTGCCTCGGCAAGAATCTCGGCAAGCACGCTGAACTTAACGCGCTCGTTAATACCCAGAGCGGCTGTATCAATGCCCTCGGTGTAGATGCCGATATCAACCATGCCGTTGCCGACTACCTTTATGGTCTTGCCCTCGTCATTGTAGATAACAGCGTCGGTAACGCCGAGGTTTTCAATGGTTTCTGCAAGCTCTGCGGTGATAAAATCGTCGGGAGCGGCAAGCAGCTCGCCCGAAAGCGGCGCAATGATAGGCTCGGCTGCCTTATGACCCTTGATTCTGGAAGCGATACCGAGCTTTTTGTTGTACTTATAGCGGCCGAAGCGCGAAAGGTCGTACTTCTTTGCGTCAAAGAACAGACCGTTCAGGTGCGACTGGGCAGCCTCGGGAGTAGCGGGCTCACCGGGGCGGAGCTTTTTATATACCTCGCACAGTGCGCTCTCCTTGGGACCGTATGCGTTCTTGGATGCCTCTCTGTCGCCGTCGGAAGCGGGGTCCTTTACGGGGTCCTTGCTGATTGTGCTGAGGATTCTTGCGTCCTCGCCGAACTTTTCAACCAAATCCGCATCCGTAGCCAGTCCGATAGCGCGCAGGAATGTGGTGGCTGTAATCTTCTTGTTTTTATCTATACGAACATAAAATACATCGCTGGAATCCATCTCATACTCCAGCCATGCGCCGCGGTTAGGTATAACCGTTGCCTTGAAGAGCTTCTTACCGGTTCTGTCGTGCTCGAAACCGTAGTACACACCCGGGGAACGTACAAGCTGCGATACAACAACACGCTCCGAGCCGTTGATAACAAAAGTACCGCTGTCGGTCATCAGAGGCATATCACCCATGAAAATGTCGGGCGTATCGACAATCTCCTCTGTTTCAAGGTTGTGCAGGCGGGCTGTAACCCTCAGCGGTGCGGCATAGGTCGCATTGCGTTCCTTGCACTCCTCGATAGAATACTTTGTCTTGTCCTCGAGGTGGTGGCTAATAAACGAAAGCTCATACTTTCCGTTTGCATCGGTTATCGGGGAAATGTCTCTGAGTACCTCCGCGATACCATCCTGAAGAAACCACTTGTAGGAGTCCATCTGAATACCAATGAGATTCGGCATTCCGATAACCTCATTTATCTTCGAGAAACTTCTGCGTGTGGTTTTTCCGAGCTGCACAGGCTTAACTTTCACCATCGGCTTTATCACTCCTTAACATAATTCCGCATGGAACGTGCTCTCACGGGCTTTTCCGCCGCTTTTTCGCAGGGTCGGAAAACGCCGAAATGCAACACATATCCATGATGATACATTATAGTATTATACAACAAACAAATGGAAAAGTCAAGCTTTTTGCCGCAAAAATAATCTCTCATTTTGATAAAAAAAAGTTTATTTTCCGACGAAAGTTTGAGAATTTCGCCAAAATTTAAATTTTTGCGCAAAAAATCCGCCCCGTAACCCACGGAGCGGATTGTGTTTATCGTCTTACTTTGCCGTATTCTTTCTTCCTGCCATTTTAAGAATCTCACCGAATTTCAGCCTGCTGCCCGTGTGCAGAATGATAAACTCATACACTCTTGCAACAATAACCGCCATCAGCGCCACGAACACCGCAAGAATCAGCACCGCAATAAGTACCTCAATCGTCGAAAGATTGCCCAGCAGCAAAGCAGACGGCAGCGAGAACGGTGACGAAAGCGGGAAATAGTACGAGAAAATCTGAATCGGATTCGTGCTTGCCGCGCCCGTTTCAACGCTGTCGAGAGTTCCGAGTATCGGGAAATACGCGAGGTAGAAGCCCACAATACCCAGCAGAGAATACGGCTGCATTGCCTGCGCGAGGTCCTCCATTCTGCTGACAGAGGCTCCCACCAGCGCCGCAATCAGCGCGAAGAAAACAAAGCCGAGGATAAATGTCACGAATATGAGCAACAGGTCAAGCGCATTGAAGCCGCCTACCGTGTTATTGATAGCCTCGACAATCTCCGCATTCTGTCCAACCTGCATTTCGGCATTGTTGAGCATATCCATCACCTGTCCGCCTATTCCGAACGGTGCGGAAGCCGCAAACGCAATGCCTCCCACCGCGCCCATAAGAACGAACTGCAGCAGCGAAATCAGCCCCATTGCAAGCACCTTGCCTATTACCACCGCCAACGGTCTTACAGAGGTAAGCAGCAGCTCCATAACACGCGAGGTCTTTTCGGTTGCAATAGACTGCGCCACGGTCTGACCATAGGCGAAAATCATAATGAACAGCACCAGCGAAACCACCATCGGAACAATATAGTTGATTGCGCTTTCTATCATGTTCCATTCGTCCTTGCCCGCTTCTATTTTCGACGTGCTTACAAATCTCTGCGACGCCTGATAATCCTCGGGGCTTACGCCCAAATCAACCATATTGCGGTAGGATACCAGCTGCGATACCATTGCGGAAAGCGAGTCAACCGCACTGCCTTCGGTTTCGGGCGAGTAGTAGGTCTTTACGGTGTAGCCCATTACCGTGTCCTCAACGCTTTCGGGCGTTATTGTAACAAGCGCCTCGTTCTTTGCCGCTGCTGTCTTGTCGATAAGCTCCGTAACGCCCAAGTCGCTCTGCGAAAGCTTTAAGCCCGCCTGCTGCAACGCGCTGTAATCCTCATCCTTGAGTATCTCGGCGCTGTCCTTTATATAAACCGCGCTGAATACCGTTATATCGCCCTGCTCTGCGCCGCCGAAAATATCCTCCTCGCCGCTTAACAGTCCCGGCAGAATGTTTATGCCCACAGCAAGCAGCGCTATTATCAGCGCCATTACAATCGTGCCGATTATGAATGATTTTGTCTTGACATACTGTACAAATGTAAATCCGAATACCTTCTGCCAGCCCTTAGTTTTCATTTACCGCACCCACCTTTTCTATAAACAGCTCGTTGAGCGTAGGCTCGCGTAGCTCATATCTGATAAGCGGAATACCGCTTTCCATTATTCTGTTCAGCAGCTTGTGCGCCTGCTGCTCGCTCTGTACATCATAGCTTGAGCCGTTCGGAGTTACCTCTGTCGCGGTAAGCCCGCACTCTGCGGCAAGCGGCGCAATGTCGCCCTCTGCCTTAATCGAAAGCTTCACCCTGCCATAGCCGCGCTTAATCTCGTTGAGATTGCCGCTCAACACCGTGCGCCCCTTGTTGAGTATCACGATATCGCGGCAGAATTCTTCAATTGTAGGCATCTGGTGGCTTGACATGATAATGTATTTATTCTTCGCAATCTCCTCGCGGATTACGCTCTTGAAAAGCTCTGCGTTTACGGGGTCAAGACCGCTTAACGGCTCGTCTAATATCAGCAGCTCGGGATTGGGCGCAAGCGCCGCAATCAGCTGAATCTTCTGCTGGTTGCCCTTTGAAAGCTGCTCTGCGCGCTTGTCGCGGTATTCATTTACGCCCAGCCTGTCGAACCAGTAGTCAAGCGCCTTTACAGCGTCGTCGTGACGCATACCCTTAAGACTTGTAAAATACAGCAGCTGGTCCATTATCCTGTATTTCGGATAAAGTCCGCGCTCCTCCGCAAGGTAGCCTATGGATTCATCCGCAGTGAGAAAGGGCTTGCCGCGCCATGTTACGCTGCCCTCATCGGCGCTTAGCATTCCCAGAATAATTCTGATTGATGTTGTTTTGCCCGCGCCGTTGGTACCCAGCAGTGCGAAAACGCCCGGCTCATTGATTTCAAAGCTCAAGCCGTCTACCGCTGTGTAGCTGCCGAATTTCTTTACGATACCGTCAACCTTCAGTGACATAATTACCGCTCCTTTATGTATTTGATAGATAACACTGTTTCGCAAACTGTTCATGTGTTGTATATACAGTATAACCTGTTTATATTGATTTGTCAAGTAGTTTGTGAAATTTTTTTCAAAAATTCATTTCAGTCATTATGCATATTGAATTTACGCATGAATTGTGCTAAAATATCAGCGTACAAAAAATAAGAGGTGTGCAATGAAAGAAAAGGGAATCAAAACAAAAGCGCTTAAAGCGGCGTTCCCGTACACGGTACCGATACTGACGGGATTTTTATTTCTTGGCACGGCGTACGGTATCTATATGAACACCGCGGGATTTTCTCCGCTGTATCCGATACTTATCAGCATAACGGTTTTTGCGGGCTCAATGCAGTTTGTTGCGGTAAGTATGCTTCAGGGGGCGTTTGACCCATTGGGCGCGCTGCTGATGACGATTATGGTAAACGCGCGGCATCTGTTCTACGGCATATCAATGCTGGGGAAATATAAGGACACCGGCGCAAAGAAATGGTATCTTGTGTTCGGGCTGTGCGACGAGACCTTCTCGGTTAACTGCGCGGTTGATGTTCCGCAGGGCGTTGACAGAGGCTGGTTTTATTTTTTCGTAACGCTGCTTAATCAGCTTTACTGGGTTACAGGCGCCGCTGTGGGCGGTCTGCTGGGCTCGATGATTACGTTTGAGCTTAAGGGTCTGGACTTTGTAATGACTGCGCTGCTGGTGGTAATCTTTTTGGATAACTGGCTCAAGGAAAAGCAGCACATCAGCTCGCTGCTGGGTCTGGGGGCGTCGCTTGCCTGCCTGCTGCTTTTCGGCGCGGACGGCTTTATAATCCCCGCTATGGCAGCGACAATTGCAATTCTTACATTCTTTCGCAAGCCCATTGAAGCAGCCTGCGATAAAGCAAAGGCGGGTGAAGCGCAATGATGACCGTATCACAGCATATTATCACAATAGCAATGGTAGTACTCGGCACGGTATTCACAAGATTTACGCCGTTTATTGTATTCCCCGCAAACAAGCCCGCTCCTAAATACATACAGTATCTTGGCAAGGCGCTGCCTGCGGCGGCGCTGGGTCTGCTGGTAATCTACTGCTTCAAGGGCGTGGATATTCTCGGCGGCAGCCACGGCATACCCGAGCTTATCGCGCTGATTTGTATTACGGGTCTGCATATCTGGAAGCGGCAGGTTCTCATTTCAATAGCCGGCGGCACGGTTGTCTATATGCTGCTGGTTAATTTTGTTTTTGTATAAGAAAATATTGCAATACCCCTTGAAAAATCCGATAAGATATGTTATACTAATAGAAAGAGCAGCTTATATAAACAGATAAGCTGTGAACCCAAAACGAAATGAGGTGTTTTTCTTGAAGCATATCACAACACTCAACAAGGCTAACCTTAAGGCTACTGCCGAAAAGGGCGGCTGCGGCAAGTGCCAGAGCTCCTGCCAGTCTGCCTGCAAGACTTCCTGCACGGTAGCTAACCAGAAGTGCGAGTCTGCTAACTGATAAAGCAGCGCAAAACGGCATACTTTATGGGCGGAGCGTCAAATTCCGCCCTACATTTTTGATATAACAAAACTGAATGAGGTATAGAAAATGATACATAAGTTTAAGCAGCTGGGCTACAATATAGTGCTTGATGTAAACAGCGGCGGCGTGCATCTGGTGGACGACTGCGCATTCGATATGCTGGACTGTATCGACGGCGAAAATATGCCCGAAAGCTGCCCCGAGGAAATCCGTGCAAGACTTACGGCGTATTCGCCCGAGGATATCGACGAGGCGTGGGCAGAGCTTGCCGAGCTAAAAAACGACGGCGCGCTTTTCGCAAAGGATGATTACGAAAGCTACGCGGGAACAATGATAAAGTCGCCCGTAAAATCCATGTGCCTTAACGTTGCGCACGACTGCAATCTTAAATGCGAATACTGCTTTGCAAAGCAGGGCGATTTCGGCGGCGAGCCCTGCCTTATGACCCCCGAAACCGGCAGAAAGGCTATTGATTTTCTTATTGAAAACTCCGCAAACCGCGATACAATCGAGCTGGACTTTTTCGGCGGCGAGCCGCTTATGGCGTGGGATACAGTCGTTCAGACGGTTGAATACGCGCGCTCCATTGAAAAGCAGCACGGCAAGACCTTCCGCTTTACCATCACTACAAACGGTATGCTGCTTGACGACGAGAAAATCGAGTACATCAACCGCGAGATGAGCAACTGCGTTCTTTCGCTTGACGGCAGGCGCGAAACCACCGACCGAATCCGCAGAACACTCAACGACCGCGGCTGCTTTGACATAATCGTGCCGAAGTTCCAAAAGCTGGTTGCCTCGCGCGGGGACAAGGACTACTACGTTCGCGCGACCTTTACAAAATACAATCTCGATTTCACCGACGACGTGCTGGCAATGGCAGACCTCGGCTTTAAGCAGCTTTCCGCAGAGCCGGTTGTAACCGACCCCTCCATGCCCTTTGCGATTAACGAATCCGACCTGCCGCGCGTATTCAGCGAGTACGACAGGCTGTGCGAGGTTATGGCAAACCGAACCGAAAACAAGTTCAATTTCTTCCACTTTATGGTGGATATCAACGCCGGTCCGTGCGCAATCAAGCGTCTGCGCGGCTGCGGCTGCGGCAACGATTATGTTGCGGTTGACCCTCACGGCGATATCTATCCGTGCCATCAGTTTGTCGGTATGGAGCAGTGGAAAATGGGCAACCTATTTGACGGTACCTTCAATCACGACATAAAGACCTATTTTGCCAAGACCCATGTTTACAGCAAGCAGGGCTGCCGCGACTGCTGGGCAAAATTCTTCTGCTCGGGCGGCTGCAATGCAAACAGCTTTATCTATGCGGGTGATGTTCAAAAGCCCTATCACCTTTCGTGCGAAATGCAGAAAAAGCGTCTGGAATGCGCGCTCGCTCTTGCGGCTGATAAGGCTGTGAAAGAACAGAGCCAAACTGTCAGCTGAATTTAATTATTTGTTCAAATTCATTTCACTTTATTTACACAAATGAGCTTTATACTAAAGCCACAAAAGCAAAAACTACATAAGTGAAAGGAAGATATATCATGTATGAAAACAATATAAACAATCAGCAGATTCCAAATACACCCCAGCCGCCCAAGGCACCGAAACAGAAGCAGTCAACCGCAAAGGTTGCAGCGCTGCTTGCGGGCGTTCTTCTGGTGGGAGCAGGCTCGGGCTTCGGCGGAGCTTACCTTGCAGGCAGGGCAAATCAGCAGCTTGCAGATACGGGCAGCTCGCAGAGCAGCTCCGTTTCATCGGACAACTCGGCTGTGCAGGATGCGGTATCGTCGGATGCGCAGTCAAGCGCGCCCACGCTGGACGATATGCAGTCGGGAGCTTCAATTTCACACACGGTAAGCAGCAAGGCTGAATTCAACACCGACGGAACATTTATGTACACCCGCGACCTTGTTTCGGCAGTGCGCGATTCGATTGTATATGTCGAGGTTTATGTCAACTACCGCGGCGAGAACAGACTCTACGGCGCAGGCAGCGGCATTGTGATTTCCTCCGACGGATACATTCTCACCAACGCCCATGTTACCGACGGCTATGACGCATACACCGTGCAGGTTTCCACCACCGACCCCGAAACGGGCGCGGGCGTTTCCGACAAATACGACGCTGTGCTGGTAGGCAGCGATACCGATACCGACCTTGCGGTGCTTAAAATTGATGCAAAAAATCTGCAGGTTGCGGTTCTGGGCGATTCCGACACGCTGCATCTGGGTGATGATGTTGTAGCAATCGGCAATCCTCTGGGACTTGAAACCTCGGTTTCCAAGGGTATTGTTTCGGGTCTTAACAGACAGCTTTCGGACAGCAATCGCTCGCTTTCTTCCATCCAGACGGACGCCGCAATCAACAGCGGTAACTCGGGCGGCGCGCTGTTCAATATGTACGGCGAGGTAGTCGGCGTAGTCAACGAAAAGCTCATCAACAACTATGCCGAGAATGTCGGCTTTGCAATCACCATTAACGAAGCGAAATCTGTAATCAACGACCTTATCTCAAAGGGCTATGTTACCGGCAGACCGATTCTGGGCATTACCTGCATACAGGTGAGCGAATATGTTGCCGCTATACAGAATATGACTCCCGGCTTGTATGTCACAAACATTGAGAAGGACCTCGCAATTGCAAAGAGCGAGCTGGTAGTGGGCGATACAATCACCAAGATAAACGGCATTTCCGTAACCTCGGTTGACGGCGTTTCGGAGATAATCAAGGATATGAAGCCCGGCGACACCGTAAGCGTTACCGTTGTAAGAACCGATTCACTGGGCAGAAACACCGAGGTAACGTTTGATGTTATACTCTCGGAGTACAGCGGAAGCTGATTACGGCATAACAGTCTTAAAGGGGCGGCGCGAGCCGTCCCTTTAAGACTGTCGATAATGGCACATCTGCGTTGACGTAATTTCTGCAAATGTCATGTAGGGGCGACCATTGGTCGCCCATTAACCGAATTTCAACAAATCCAAAAGGGTTTACCGCGATTGAAACACGATTTCATTCATCCCGCCGATTTTTCCCGAATCGGATTTTTGCCCGCGGCGGTAATGGGCGAACAATGTTCGCCCCTACGATTTTGTGAATCGTGGTTTGCATTTCACGGGCAGGTTTATCGGCAGCCTTGGGTAGATACTTTTTAGCAAGCCGAAAGGGACAGCGTGAGCCGTCCCTTTCTTAATTATTATGCCTTTACCACAGGCACCCATATCTCGCAGTAGGTATCCTCGGGCTTTTCAGCCGGTGGAGTATACATCTCAATATTGTAGTTTCCTGCAAGCTTATACTCACGGCACGCGGGCAGCCACTCCTGCCATATACGCGTGTTGACACTCTGCAAGGTCTGCGCCAGCGGACCTCTGCACGGGAATACCGCCCATGTACCTGCGGGAATAGTGCGGGTTACAAATTCAGCGGGGTATTCCTTCCACGGCAGATACATATCCGCGATATAATAGTCAAACTTGCGTGCCTCATAGTCATCCTCGTGCATACATATTCCGAACTCTCCGCAAAGCTGCTGCGAATCTGCCGAGGTCATAAATTCCTGCCAGTACTTTGGTATTTCGGCGTATGATGTTTCCATGTCAAAGCTGCGTGAAATTCCCACAACCGTAAATGCGGGCTTTTGTGAAATTGAGTATTCCAACATAGTACCACCCTCCAATGATAGCTTGATTTTCAGCGGCGCAAAGCTTTTAAGCCCCGCGCCCTGTTCCTTCGCCGCAGACGGCGGACATCCGTGAAATCTCGTGAACGCCCTTGCAAAGCTGTCGGGACTTTCATAGCCGTATTTCAGAGCGGTATCAATAACTCTTGCTCCGTTTGAAAGCTCCTCCGCAGCAAGAGCCAAACGCCTGTTTCTGATATACTCGCCCACAGTAAAGCCGCACAGCACTCCGAAAATTCTCTGAAAGTGGAACGGTGACAGGTACGCGCGCTTTGCTATCTCCGTTACCTCCAGCCGTTCGGTAAGATTGGCTTCAATATACGCTATGGCTTGTGTTATCCCCGAGGTAATATCATTCATTGGTACGCCCTCCTTGTCTGCATGAGTATAGTATAGCACTAACTATCACGCCCCGCCCGACTTTCTGTGCTATTATCGGCAGGATAATTTATTGTAGCACAAATCAATTTGCTTGTCAAACCGAAAATTATGCTCAAAACATCAAGACAAATCTCAAACACTATGCTATAATGATATCAGAAAGGCAAAGCGCGCAGTTCTTTCTGTAATATGGAGGGAAAGTATGAGGAACTTCTGTATATTCGCTGATGCGGTAAACTACATTGAGGATAACCTCTGCGAGGAAATAACTCAGGAGGCGGTTGCGGCGGCTTGCTGCTGCTCGCTGTCCTCGCTGCAAAAGGTATGGAGATTCTGTACTCACACCAGCTTAAAGGAGTATATCTCCAAGCGGCGGCTTACGCGCTGCGCAGAGGATATTCAGCGAACAGAGCTTACCCTCACCGAGATATCCCTGAAATACGGCTACAACTCACCTGAGGTATTCACAAGAGCGTTCCGCCGTATGTGGGGAATATCCCCCTCCGAATTCAGAACCAAACGGCATTCCTCGGGATTGTTTCCGCGAATAATTCCCGACGAACAACGACTTGAAGGAGGAATTTACATGGGAAGACGAGTAGATATTTCCGAACTGTACGACGCACTAAAGGCGCACCCCGACGCTTATGTTCTCTGCTGTGACATTGTGGGGCTTATGCCGATTAACGAAAATATCGGCAGGAATGCGGGCGACGCTGTAATCCGCGAGGCGTTCAGAAGAATTGACGAGGCGGCGGGCGACACCATGACAGCATTCCGCATAGGCGGCGACGAATTTGCGCTGGTGACTTTCTGCTCCGATAAGAATAAGGTAACAGAAATTGCCGACGGTATTCTTAAATCTAACAGCGAGTGCGTTTCCTGCGAGGGCAGAGAAATCCCCGTAAGCTTAAGAATCGGCGCAATTCAGCTTAAATCCGAGCATCTGCGATACAGCGAGCTGTATAACAGACTTCAGAATACAATCAACAGCACTCGCGATTCCGATAAGCTCTATTTCATTGCCGAATAAACACAATACACCCCCGCAAAATCGTTCCTTTGCGGGGGTGATTTTTTTACCTGATAGCGTCAACAAGGCTCTTTACATACTCGTAGATATGCTCCGGAGCGTCCTCGCCGTACTTTGCCACAAGCTTTACAATTGCGCTTCCCACAATTACGCCGTCGGCAAGACCGCTCATTTTAGCCGCCTGCTCGGGTGTTGAAATTCCAAAGCCTATCGCCGCGGGAACCTTAGCGTACCTTTTAACGCTCTCCATAATGGAAGCAAGGTCGGTTTTTATCTCGCTGCGCACGCCCGTAACGCCCATAGACGATACAATGTACAGGAATCCGTCCGCGTCCTCGGCTATCATCTTTATGCGCTCCTCACTGGTGGGGGCAATCAGTGATATAACCGAGATTCCGTGCTTTTTCGCAAAGCCGTCCGCCTCGCCCTTTTCCTCATACGGCATATCCGGGCAGATAAGTCCGTCAACACCGATTTCTGCGCAGCGGGCAAAAAAGCGGTCGTAGCCGTACTTGAATACGGGATTGAGATATGTCATAAAGCAAATCGGAATATCCGTCTGCTCACGGACCTTCGCGGCAAGCTCAAAGGCTCTGTCGGTGGTCATGCCGTTTGAAAGCGCGCGTATGTTTGCTTCCTGAATAACAGGTCCCTCCGCAATAGGGTCGCTGAACGGGATACCTATTTCGATAAGGCTTGCGCCCGCTCTTACAAGCGCCATGATGTTGTTGAAGCTCGCCTCAAAGGTTGGGTCGCCTGCGGTGAGGAAGCCAATAAATGCCTTTTTGTTTTCAAATGCGTTCTTTATCTTATTCATGCAAATCAACTCCTCTGTATCTTGCGATAGCCGCAACATCCTTATCGCCGCGTCCCGAAAGACAGCAGATAATTATATCGTCCTTGCTCATTGTGGGCGCTATCTTCATCAGGTGAGCCACCGCATGAGCGCTCTCAATAGCGCAGATTATGCCCTCGGTTTTAGCTATGTACTCAAACGCATTTACAGCCTCGTCGTCCGTTACGGGAACATACTCCGCTCTGCCGATTTCATGCAGATGTGCGTGTTCGGGACCTATGCCGGGGTAGTCAAGTCCCGCAGAAATGGAATACACGGGTGCAATCTGACCGTACTCGTCCTGACAGAACAGCGATTTCATACCGTGGAAAATACCCAGCGTACCCGTTGCAATCGTTGCTGCGGTCTCGCCCGTATCAACGCCGCGCCCTGCAGCCTCGCAGCCGATAAGCCTTACTCCCTCATCATTGATAAAGTTGTAGAACATACCCATAGCGTTAGAGCCGCCGCCCACGCAAGCCATTACCGCAGTAGGCAGTCTGCCCTCGCGCTCAAGTATCTGCTCTCGTGCCTCGCGGGAAATTACGCTCTGAAAATCGCGTACTATCATCGGGAACGGGTGAGGCCCCATAACCGAGCCCAGAACATACAGCGTATCGTCAACACGGTTTGTCCAGTCGCGCATTGCCTCGTTTACGGCGTCCTTAAGCGTCATAGTGCCCGTGGTCACAGGGTTTACCTTCGCGCCCAGCAGCTCCATTCTGTACACATTAAGCGCCTGACGAATCGTATCCTCCTTGCCCATGAAAATCTCGCACTCCAGCCCCAGCAAAGCCGCAGCCGTAGCCGCCGCAACACCGTGCTGCCCTGCGCCCGTTTCCGCAATGATTCTGGTCTTGCCCATCTTCTTTGCCAGCAGCGCCTGACCCAGAACATTGTTGATTTTATGCGAGCCTGTGTGGTTCAAATCCTCACGCTTGAAATAAATCTTCGCGCCTCCCAAATCCTTTGTCATCTTCTCCGCATAGTACAGCAGAGAGGGTCTGCCCGCGTATTCACGGTTGAGCCTGTCAAGCTCCTCCAGAAATTCGGGGTCGTGCGAATAATGCTCGTACGCGTCCTCCAGCTTGTGTATCTCGTTCATCAGCGTTTCGGGGATATACTGCCCGCCGAAATCGCCATAGCGTCCCTTTGCCATCTCTGATTATCCTTTCTTATACTGACCTTGCCGCGTTTACTGCGGCAAGCATTTTTAACCTGTCCTTAATTCTGTCCGTTTCAATACCGCCTGACATATCCACCGCATAAGGGTGAAGGCTGCGAATAACCTCCGCGACATTCTCGGGCGTCAGCCCGCCCGCAAGAATGCAGTCCGAGATATCCTCATCTATAAGCGAATGGTCGAACATTCTGCCCGTGCCCGTGCCGTTATCCAAAAGCAATCGGTCTGCGCCAAGCGCCCTTGCCGCTTTGATATCTCCCGCCGCCGCAACCTTGACCGCCTTGATTATCGGCGTGCTTACAAGCGTGCGCAGCCTTGCGATATACTCTGCGTCCTCCGCGCCGTGCAGCTGAATCATATCTATTATACCACGACTTGCCAGCTCCGCGCAAGTACCTGTATCGGAATTTACGAAAACCCCCACGGCTTTTATACGCGGGTCAAGCTTGGATTTAAGCTCCGAAGCGCGCTCGGGTGTTATGCTTCTGTGACTTTTCGGAAAGTTGATTATAAATCCGATAAAATCGGGCAGCGCCTCGTTTGCGTAGGCAATATCCTCCTCGCGGAACATTCCGCACAGCTTAATCAGCGTACTCACAGCGCGTAACCTCTCAGCTCGTCAAGCATTGCCCTTTTATCTGCGCTGCGCATAAGCGTTTCGCCGATTAGCACCGCATTTGTACCGTTTTGGCGCAGCTTTTCGATATCCTCGGCGGTCTTTATGCCGCTTTCGGACACAAACACTCTGTCGCGCGGCACAAGCGCTCTGTATCTCGCAGAGTTGTTTATATCCACCGTAAAGGTTTTGAGGTCGCGGTTGTTTACGCCTATTATCCCCGCGCCGCATTCAACTGCAGTAAGCACCTCGGCTTCGTCGTGAGCCTCCACCAGCGCCGAAAGCCCCAGACCATGCGCAATGTCAAGGTACTCCTTTATCTGCTGCGCCGAAAGAATCGAGCAAATCAGCAGCACCGCCGACGCGCCCAGCAGCTTCGCCTGATATATCATGTACTCATGCACCGTAAAATCCTTGCGCAGTACGGGTATTTTTACCGCCGCTGAAATCTCCCGCAGATACTCGTCGCTGCCCTTGAACCAGTACGGCTCTGTAAGGCAGGAAATCGCGGCAGCGCCTGCTTTTTCGTAATCCCGCGCAATATCAAGGTACGGAAAATCCTCGGCTATGATTCCCTTTGAGGGCGAAGCCTTTTTCACCTCGCAGATGAACGAAATATCCGCACCCCGCAACGCTTTTTCAAACGGGAATCCCGTGCCGCCCGGCAGCTGCTCTGCCTCGCGCCTGATTTGTGCAAGCGGCTTTGCAGCCATTTCCTCCGCAATGCGCAGCTTTGTTTTTTCGGCAATTTCCTGTAATATCATCATTCAACCTCGTTGGATACCGCAATGTATTTTTCGAGAGTCTGCATTGCTGCGCCGCTGTCGATTATTTCTGCTGCAAGCTGAATGCCCTCCTCCATGGTAATTCCCTTGTAGATGTGCAGAGCAGCTCCCGCGTTGATTAGCACTGCGTCACGACCCGCATTCTTCGCGCCGCCCAGAATCTCACGGGCAAGCTGCGCGTTCACCTCGGGGTCGCCGCCTCGGATTTCATCCATTTCATGGTGCTTGAAGCCGAATTGCTCGGGCGTAATCACATATTTTCTCATATCGCTGCCGTTGAACTCAACCACCGTTGTGGGAGCGGATACCGAAATCTCATCCAGCTTATCCTGCCCGTATACTACCATACCGCGCTTTACGCCGAGCTTTACAAGCGCCTGTGCCATGGTATCGCAGAGCTCCTCCTTGTAAACGCCCAGCAGCTGAACGTTCGCATGAGCGGGGTTTGTAAGCGGACCCAGAATGTTGAACACCGTGGGAATACCGATTTCCCTGCGCACGGGACCTACATATTTCATTGCGCTGTGGTATTTCTGCGCGAACAAAAAGCACATTCCCACCTCGTCAAGCAGCTTTACGCAGCCCTCGGGCGAAACGGCAATATTTACACCCAGAGCCTCCAGACAGTCTGCTGTGCCGCACTTTGATGATGCCGCGCGGTTGCCGTGCTTTGTCACCTTGCAGCCCGCCGCCGCGCACAACAGCGCCGACATTGTGGAAATATTGATAGACTGCGCTCCGTCGCCGCCCGTGCCTACAATTTCAAGCAAATCGCCGTCGTATTCCACGCGGGTTGCGCAGTCGCGCATAACATAGCCGCAGGCGGAAATCTCGTCGATTGTTTCGCCCTTAAGATGCAGCGAGGTAAGGAATGCTGCGGTCTGTGCGGGCGTTGTTTCACCGGTCATAATTTCGCGAGTTACCAGCGCTGCTTCCTCGTAGGTGAGGTCGCTGCCGCCCGAAACCTTTGTGATAGCCTCTCTTATCATTTTTTTGTGTTCTCCTTTTTCTCCTATTTTCAGAAAGTTCCTGAGCATTACGCTGCCGCGCTTTGTAAGGATACTCTCGGGGTGAAACTGCAAGCCGAAAATCGGCGCAGTGATATGCTGCACTGCCATAATCTCGCCGTCCTCGGTTCGCGCCGTGATTCTAAGGCACTCGGGCATTGTGGATTCCGCCGCCGCCAGCGAATGATACCTTGCAACACTGCAGCTTCTGTCCATGTTCATAAACAGCGTGGAGCTTACATCAAGCTCAACCACGCTCTGCTTGCCGTGCATAAGCTGCTTCGCGTAAGTTATTTCAGCGCCGAACGCCTCGCATATTGCCTGATGTCCCAGACATACGCCAAGTATCGGTATGGGATTTTCCAGCTTTGCGTCCGCGCGGATAAGCTCCTCGCATACACCCGCGTCGGCAGGTCTGCCCGGACCGGGGCTTATTATAATATGAGTGGGCTGCATCTCTAAAATCTCGTGAACCGAAAGCTCGTCGTTGCGAATAACCTTGATATCGCGGTTAATCTCGCCGATAAGCTGATACAGATTGTATGAAAAGCTGTCGTAATTATCTATCAGAAGTATCATATTTCATCCTCCTGTGAGGTCGTGAGGGCGTTCATTACCGCCTTTGCCTTGTTGATACACTCGTTAAACTCGTTTTCGGGTACGCTGTCTGCAACAATGCCCGCGCCCGAGCGCACGAAGATTCTTCCGTTCTTTTTGAATGCCAGCCTTATGGCTATGCAGGTATCGAGGTTGCCGCGGAAATCAATGTAGCCGATTGCGCCGCCGTAAACGCCGCGCTTGTTGTTTTCAAGCTCATTTATAATCTCACACGCCCTGATTTTCGGTGCGCCCGAAAGCGTTCCCGCGGGAAGCACCGCGTCTACCGCGTCAAGCGCGTTTTTGCTTTCCAGCAGCTCGCCGCGCACGGTGGAGCCTATATGCATGACATGGGAATACCGCTCGATACTCATGTACTTTTCAACAAACACAGAGCCGAACTTCGAAATCTTGCCGAGGTCGTTTCTGCCGAGGTCAACCAGCATATTGTGCTCGCTGCGCTCCTTTTCGTCGGCAAGAAGCTCGCGCTCAAGAGCCTTGTCCTCCGGCTCTGTCTTGCCGCGCGGACGCGTACCCGCAAGCGGGAATGTGTGCAGGATTCCGTTCTCCAGCTTAACAAGCGTTTCCGGCGAAGCGCCCGCTATCTCCATATCGTCGCTGGAGAAAAAGAACATATACGGCGACGGATTCGAGGTTCTCAATACGCGGTAGGCGTCCAGTAGACTGCCCTCAAAATCAGCGTCAAGCCTGTTTGAAAGCACCACCTGAAATATATCGCCCTCATAGATATACCGCTTTGCCCTTTCAACCATTGCGCAGTACTGCTCTTTATCAAACAGCGGTCTGAAATCCGAGGTAAGACGTCCTTTCTTTTCTTCTGCGGGCTTGCCGTTTCGGATAAGCTCTGCCATTTGTGCAATCTCGCGCCTTGCCCTTGCGTACTCCTCGTCGATATTCTCTGTGGAAATGTTGCAAATCAGCACGATTCTCTGCCGTACATTATCAAACGCGATTACCTTGTCGAACAGCATCAGGTCAACATCCTTGAAATGCTCCTCATCCTTTGCGTCAAGCTTCAGGCACGGCTCGCTGTACTTGATGTAATCATAGCTGAAATAGCCTACCAGTCCGCCCGTAAAGCTGGGAAAGCCCTCCAGCTTCGGCGACCTGTATTTTGCCATAAGCTCCCTGATATAATCGGCGGGGTGTGCGTTTTGCTCTACCGTTTTCTCGCCCGTCTGAACATTCGTGACCGTCAGCTCGCCGTCAAGGCAGGTAATTTCCAGCTTCGGGTTGTAGCCCAGAAATGTGTATCTGCCCCATTTCTCCTGATTCTCAACCGACTCCAGTATGTAGCAGTGGCGGCTGACATTTTTAAGTATGCGCAGCACCTCTATCGGAGTTCTGACATCGGAAAGTATCTCGTCTGCAACGGGAATGAGATTGTACCCGTCAAGCGCCTTGGCTTCTTCAAGTGTTGGTTTAAGCATTTCTTTTCTCCTTTCGGAATACAAGTCTTTCAAGCTTCTCTCAGCCGTCCGAATTTTTGATTCGGGTAACGGCGAAGGTTTTAAAAACAAAATCCGCCCTTAAAGCAGATTTTCACTGCCTTAAGGACGGAGTAAAATACACCGCGTTGCCACCTTAATTCACGATTTCTCGTGCTCTCTGCGGATACGGGAGCCGCGCTCCGATATCCCTGCAATTAACGCTCACGCACGTCGCGGAATACTCGGCATATACGCCTTTGACCGCGCCCTCGGTGGTCCATTTGTATGCCCTGCGTTCTGCGGTATTCGCACCATCAACCGCTCTCTGGGAGTGCAACAGACATTTTTATCTCCACCTCATAGGTTTATAAGGTATATTCAGTTCTTTTATACTATACCACATTAAAGTGATATTGTCAAGTACTTTTTTGCATTTTTCTTTTAGCAAAATTGCACAATTCCATTTGTCAGCTATGAACCTCTTCTGCGGGAGCGGCAGTAACTGCGGTAGCAGCCTGTGCAGCCGCGGCTTCGGAATTGATACCCGCTGCCATTGCCTTGCCCGTTACAAAGGAGCTTACCATGCTCTTAAGGTCAATGCCCAGACCGTCAAGCAGACCCGAGCTTGCCTGTGTGGTAGCCTCGGTGATATCGCGGACCAGCTTTGCGGTATTGCCGTCGCCGTACATTGTAATCTTGTCAACATTGCCCAGCGGTCTTGCGATAGCCTCGGCAACTGCGGGCATCTGCTCAAAGTACATCTGAAGAACGGCAGCCTCCTGCATCTTCTGCATTGCCTCTGCCTTCTTGTCAAGACCCTCTGCCTCTGCAAGCGCCTTGGCGCGTACCGCTTCAGCCTCTGCAATACCGCGCGCACGGATACCCTCTGCTTCCTGCTCGGCTGCAAAGCGCGCTGCTTCTGCGCGAGCCTTTTCTGCGGCTGCCTCGTTCTGCGCTGTTACCAGTATAGCCTCGGCTTCCTTCTTCTTGATTTCAAGCTCTGCCTCGGCATTCTGAATATCCTCGTACTTTCTCGCCTCGGCGTTTCTCTGTACGGTATACAGCTCGGCGTCGGCTCTCTGCTGCGCAGCGTAGCGGTCAGCCTCGGCTGTTTTCTTAACATCCGCTTCCAGTGCGCGCTCTTTGATTTCGGCTTCCTTCGCCTTTATCTCGACTTCCTTCTCCTGCTTTGCAAGGTTTGCGTTAGCTGTGGTTATCTCGATAGTCTTGCGCTGCTCCTCCTGCTGAATGGTATACGCAGCGTCTGCTTCCGCCTGCTTGATGTCGGCGGCTCTCTTAAGCTCTGCCTGCTTGATTGCAAGCTCGTTCTGACGCTCGGCAATTGCGGTTTCGGAATCAACTCTTGCGTCGTTCGCCTTGCGGTTTGCCTCTGCCTGAGCTATCTTGATATCGCGCTCTGCCTCTGCCTTGGAGATTGCAGCCTTTTTCTTAATCTGCATGGTGTTGTCGATACCCATATCGTTGATGATACCGTTATCATCGACAAAATTCTGCACATTGAACGATACGATTTCAAGACCCATTGCGCGAAGGTCGGGGTCGGCGTTCTGCTTTACCTTATCCGCAAAAGCCTGACGGTTGCTTACCATCTCCTCAAGACGCATCTGACCTACAATCTCACGCATATTACCCTCAAGCACCTCGCGGGCTACCTTGGTTATGTAATCAACATTCTTGTTGAGGAAGTTCTGCTGCGCTCTTGAGATTATCTCGGGGTCGGGAGAAATCTTTACATTAACGTTTGCGTCAACCGAGATATTGATATAGTCCGCCGTAGGAACAGCCTGTGCGGTCTTGACATCAACGGACATAAGCGCAAGCTCCAGAACGTCGCAGCGCTCGAAGAACGGCAGCTTGATTGTTGCCTTACCGATAACAACCTTTGCCTTGCGTCTTAAACCGGAGATGATGTACGCCTTATCGGGCGGCGCCTTGCGATAACCCGCCGCGAACATAAAAATTACAATTGCGGCTACAATTAAAATCGGGATAATTACCCCTGAATCAAACGGCATAACAGCCTCCTTTTCTGCGGCATACGCCGCGCAGTACAGAGTTAATCCAGCAGTCCTGCCACTGCCTTTGCGCTCTCATAGCTTTCCTTAAGCTTTTTATAATCTGCCTGATATGCGTCGTGAATATTCTCGCGCATATCATCAACCAGCTTTTTTGCCGGGACAAACACGCCGTTAAGTCCGATGTTGCCCGAAAGGCTTTTCAGCGCATGAGCGCGTTCCTCTATCAGCTTCCAGTCCGATTGCTCCACAGCCTCGCCGAGCTCTGCCACTACCGGTTCTGCGGCAGAAAAAAACTTGCCGAAATATCTGAGGAACATCTCCTCGCTGTCCATAAAGCGCGAAGTCATCTCGTCAAAATCGACGTCAATCGCGCGCATTGCGAGCTTGATTTTTTCTATATCCATCTGTCATCCTCCATTGCTCGATTTCGAATATATTGTACCATATCTATCAATTTTCGTCAAGATATATGAAAAAAATCAGCGAAATTCACAAAAAGAGCAATGCTTTTTAGGTAAGCTCAAGATTCCCGAAATTGATATATTATATAGGAAACGTGCTTCGTTTATGTCGCTTCTTGCCGCTTACCCCGACAGCAGGTAGCTCCCGCACTGCCGATTGTTCGGGGACTTGATTTATGCCGATTCGGCGGTGTCCGCCGTTTCTGCCGATTCTGCCGTTTCGGGAACAGGCTCAATATATTCAATCATCAGTACACACCGCGGCAGCCCCGTTTCGGATTTCAGCCAGTTTTCAATATGCCCGCTGTCGGTTTCGGAAAGCTCCGCGTTCGTCTTTGCAATCAACACCGCCGCTTCGCCGCTTCCGTCGGAAATCACCCCCGCGCTGCATTGCGAAAGTTCCGGGAATATTGCCGCCGCCTTTTCGGAGACCCCCAGGATATCAACCGCGCTCTCTGCACTTGCCTTAAAGTCCGCAAGCTCGCCGCGCAGCTCCTCGTTTTCAGCCGACTGCTCGTCAAGCTGCCGCTGCAGCTCGGAAATCCTGTTTTCCTGCATGGCAATGGTTATCTTATCCGTATCATCCGTTTCGGTAAATTCCACACGATTTTGCGTAACATACAGCGTGTAGCCGCTCAAGCCGTACTTATCAAGCTCATTTTGCAGTACGCCTATCACATCATCCGAAACCACCGCGCCGACCAGCGAAACGGAAATTGTTCGGTTTTTCTTGTCCGTCGTGGATTTTACCACCTGCGTATCCGTAAAAGTAAATTCGCTGCTAAGATAGTTTGAGATATTGTTGTCGATTACCGAATCAACCACGGTTTTCGCGCCGATATACACGCTGGGAATAATTGCGACCACCATAATTATGCCCACACCGATATTTATTTTCTTCTGCCGTTTCTCGCTGATATTTTTGTGATACGGCACGCGCAGAATCAATGTTACCAGCGCCGTTGAAAGCGAGATAAACAGCGTGTTTATCAAAAACAGATAGAATGCGCCGAAGAAGAATTTCGGCTGGAGCGTAGCTATGCCGTAGCCTGCCGTACAAAGCGGCGGCATAAGTGCGGTTGCGATTGCAACTCCGGGTATAACGTTGCTCTTTTTCGTGCGCGTATTGCCTATCATTCCCGCAATACCGCCGAATAAAGCTATCAGCACATCCCAAAGGGTCGGGCTGGTTCGCGCAATCATTTCTGCGGTGGGAGCGCTCAACGGGGAAATCAAAAAGTAAATCGTTGAGGTTGCAAGGCTTATCAGCACCTGCGTTCCAAAGCGAATCAAAGCCCTGCGCAGCAGCGAAAGGTCGCGCACGGCAAGCGAAAAGCCCATTGTCATAATTCCGCTCATAAGCGGAGAAATAAGCATTGCGCCGATTATTACCGCCGTGGAGTTTACATTAAGACCGATTGAAGCAATCAGAATCGCAAGCATCAGAATCCACATATTCGGACCGTGGATAACGGTATTTTCCAGCATCATTGCGTCTATTTCCGCGTAGCTCATCATGCCGTCTTTTATGTTGAACAGGCTGCGGAAGTACTGCTTCAGCCCGCCCATGTGTCTGATATCCTTGCCGATTGCGTGTATCTCCTCGTCAACCTCTTTCATAAGGTCAACATCCTGTACCTCGTTCGTGTTGTTTTCCATATCATGCCTCTCGGATTATTAAAAACCGCAGACGGGGTTTCCATCTGCGGTCAGCTTGTCGAAAAACTATTATTTTCCCGCGAAGCGGACTTTTTAAATCACATTTTTTGCCCCAGCTTTGCCGGGGCAAAAAATACTTCTATCCGCACAACTGTGCGAACTGACGGCTTTGCCGGCAGTGAGTGCGGGCAGTGCGGATGTTTCGGCGGAAAAGTCCCAACGGGACTTTTTCGACGGTCTGACTGCAGACGGGGTTTCCATCTGCGGTATTGTAATAGAATCAATCCATTGCTGCCTTGATAGCCGCCATAAGCTCGTCGTAGGTCTCAAATGCGGGAAGCTCGGGGTTATCCTTCTTAATCTGCTCGGTGCTCTTGAACAGGAAGCCCGCCTTGCTCGCCTTAATCATGCCAAGGTCGTTGTGGCTGTCGCCGCTTGCGATTGTCTGGTAGCCGATAGACTGCAAAGCCTTTACCGTTGTAAGCTTGGACTGCTCGCAGCGCATCTTGAAGCCTGTAATCTCGCCGTTATCCGCTACAACCAGCTCGTTGCAGAAAATTGTGGGCATACCCAGCTTCTTCATAAGCGGGCCCGCAAACTGCGAGAAGGTATCGCTGATAATGATTACCTGACAAATCGAGCGCAGCTCGTCAAGAAATTCCTTTGCGCCGGGCATGGGGTCAATTTTCGCGATGGTTTCCTGAATCTCCTTAAGACCCAGACCGTGCTCCTTGAGAATACCGATACGGTAGTTCATCAGCTTGTTGTAATCCGGCTCGTCGCGCGTGGTTCTCTTAAGCTCGGGAATGCCGCTTGCCTCTGCGAATGCTATCCATATCTCGGGAACGAGTACTCCCTCAAGGTCAAGACAAGTAATGTACATGGTGTTTTTCTCCTTTTTTGTGTATGTGGAGGTGCAAATCCTCGTTAATCATTATATCACATACTTTAGCATATTGCAATACTAAATTTCATTTTATGCCTCAAAAGGAGAAGATTTCTCTTCCATGACGCTCATATATGAAGGACGGATAATCTTGCTTGCAGAAATCAGCTCTTCGATTCTGTGCGCGCTCCAGCCGACTATTCTTGCAATGGCGAAAATTGCCGTGTACAGCTCGGAGGGGATTCCCAGCATATCATATACAAAGCCGCTGTAAAAATCCACATTGGGGCTTACGCCCTTGAAAATGCGGCGCTGCTGCGCGATAAGCTCGGGCGCGATTTTCTCTACATAGCTGTAAAGCTGCATATCCTTCTCGCGGTGCTTTTCCTTGGCGAGCGCCTCAACAAATCTGCGGAACACCTTTTCGCGCGGGTCGGAAAGCGAGTAAACCGCATGACCCATTCCGTAGATAAGCCCCTTATGGTCAAAAGCTTCGCCCTGAAGAATTTTTGAGAGATACGCGCGCACTTCTTCCTCGTCGCCCGTATCGCTGACATTCTCGCGGATATTCTGCATCATTTCCATTACCTTGATATTCGCGCCGCCGTGCTTGGGTCCTTTCAGCGACGACATAGCCGCCGCAATGGTCGAATATGTATCCGAGCCGCTGGAGGTTACAACTCTTGTGGTAAAGGTAGAGTTATTTCCGCCGCCGTGCTCCATGTGCAGTATCAGCGCCACATCCAGAACCTGTGCCTCAAGCTTTGTGTACTGCTTGTCGGGTCGGAGCATCATCAGCAGATTTTCCGCTGTGGAGAGCTTGGGGTCGGGGCGGTGAATATACATACTGTCGTTGTTTTCGTAGTGATTATAAGCGTGATAAGCATATACCGCAAGCACAGGGAACACGCTGATAAGCTGAATACACTGGCGCAGGCTGTTCGGCACATCGTTTGCAAGCGCATTGTCATCATAAGAAGCAAGCGTAAGTATGCTTCTGGTCATGGAGTTCATAATATCGCGGCTCGGCGCTTTCATTATAACATCGCGTGTAAAGTTTGTGGGCAGTATTCTGCTCTTGCTCATAATTCTGCAAAATTCGTCAAGCTCCTCGTCCGTGGGCATCTCGCCGAACAACAGAAGATAAGCGGTCTTTTCGTACGCAAAACCGTAGTCGCCCGTAAACGCTATAATATCACGGACATTATAGCCTCTGTACCACAGCTCGCCGTCGCATGGCGTTTTCACGCCGTCGATATCCCTGAACGATACTATTTTTGATATATTGGTAAGTCCTGTAAGCACGCCCTTTCCGTTGGCGTCGCGCAGACCGCGGTTTACACCGTACTCCGTGAATAATGAGTCCGATATTTCGTCGTGCTTTCTGCACAGTGACTCTTTCCCTACGCAATAATTCTTGATTTCTTCCATAATTGTCCTCCTGTTCACTAATCATTCAGTATGAATCCTGCCGCTGTTAATTCTCACCTTTCCTTTCGTGGAGGGGCAAATTCGTTTACTATGTTATATAATTATATCACATCTGTATATAAAAGTCAAGGGAAATATTAGGAGATAATCTTTTATTTTTCCAATTGCAGAATCGGTATTATAAATTGAGTGCCGCTAATTATTTTTTTCGCAAAATTCTGCTTGACAAATCACAAAAAGTGTGCTATAATAACAAAGCTGTAATTCAGCGGAATATGCAGGTGTGGCGGAATTGGCAGACGCGCTAGCTTCAGGTGCTAGTGATCGCAAGGTCATGTGGGTTCAAGTCCCGTCACCTGCACCAACGCAGTTTTCTGCCCCGGTAATTAGTGGTTTCTGCCGGGATATAAATTAAGAAACTCAATATGCAGGTGTGGCGGAATTGGCAGACGCGCTAGCTTCAGGTGCTAGTGATCG
>JBJESB010000127.1:0-31465 GCA_051882575.1 Oscillospiraceae bacterium | reverse complement strand
TAAGTTCGGCGGCGGCGGATATAAGGTATCGGGCGGTCTGCACGGCGTTGGTGCGTCTGTTGTAAATGCGCTTTCGGAATGGCTTGAGGTTGAGATTCACGACGGCAGCAATATTCACTATCAGAGATTTGAGCGCGGTAAGTACTTCGAAGAAATTAAGATAATCGGTCAGACCGACCATACCGGCACACAGGTAACCTTTAAGCCGGACGGAGAGATATTCCATACAACGGTTTACAACTACTCAATTCTGCAGGAAAGAATGAGAGAGCAGGCATTTCTTAATGCGGGTCTTAAAATTATTCTCTCCGATTTACGCGACCCCGAAAATCCCGTAAGAGAAGAAATGTGCTATGAGGGCGGTATTTGCAGCTATATTGAATGGCTTAACAAAAAGCGCGGAGCTGACGTACTGCATCCCGATGTTATTTTCTTAAACGGTACAATCAATAACATTAACGTTGAGATTGCGTTCCAGTACACAACCGATTTTAACAGCGAGGTATTCCGCTCGTTTGCCAATAATATTCATACCGGCGAGGGCGGTACGCATGAGGTTGCGTTTAAGAAAGCTCTCAGCAAGGTTATTAACGATTACGCAAAGGCATATAAGGAAGCTAATGATAAGAAGAATCTGAAAAAGAAAGCCTCAAAAAAGCAGGAGGATGAAAAGCCCTTTACAGGCTTCAGCGGTGAGGCTATAAGAGAAGCTATCAATGCTATTATCTCTGTAAAGCTGCCCGAATGTGAATTTGAAGGTCAGACAAAGGGTAAGCTTGGTAATCCCGAGGTTTCGCCGATTGTTTACAAGATTGCTACCGAGCAGCTGACATACTACTTTGAGGAGCATCCCGAAACAGCCCAAATCATTATGAATAAGGCTATGAATTCACAGGCTGCCCGTGACGCTGCTAAAAAGGCTATGGAGGCAAAGCGCAAATCCGTGCTTGACGGAGGCGGTCTGCCCGGCAAGCTTGCCGATTGCTCCGAAACGGATGTTTCGGTTACGGAAGTGTATATCGTCGAGGGAGATTCTGCGGGCGGTTCTGCAAAGAGCGGTCGTGACAGAAGATTTCAGGCTATTCTTCCGCTGTGGGGCAAGATGCTCAACGTTGAAAAGGCGCGCGCTGATAAGGTTTATAACAACGATAAGCTGCTGCCGGTTGTAAAGGCTCTGGGTACGGGTATTGCAGAGGATTTTGATATTACAAAGCTGCGTTACGGCAGAGTTATCATTATGGCGGATGCCGATGTTGACGGCGCTCATATCAGAACGCTTATGCTTACATTTTTCTTCAGATTTATGCGCCCGTTAATTGAGCAGGGTCATGTGTATATTGCACAGCCGCCGCTGTTTAAGGTATCAAAGGGCAAGCAGGTGCGCTATGCATTCTCTGACGAGGAAAGAGACAGATATATTGCGGAACTAAGCGAGGGTAATGCAAAGGTTGATGTTCAGCGATACAAAGGTCTTGGTGAGATGAACCCCGAGCAGCTGTGGGAAACCACCATGAATCCCGAAACCCGCACAATGCTTCAGGTAACGGTAAGCGACGCTGCAAAGGCTGATGAGATTATGACTATACTCATGGGCGATAAGGTTGAACCGCGCCGCGAGTTTATTGAGAATAACGCTTCAATGGCTGTTAATCTTGATATCTGATTGAAATGAATTATGTATATTCTTTGGAAAGGAGCTGTTTGTTATTTCTGAAGAACGCAGAACCCTGCTGCCGGATTTAGGCGGAAAAAAAGAGCCCGAGCAGCCTTTGATTAGCTTTTGCTATGATAATTCGCTTGAAGAAATTGACGGCGCTATGACGACGTTTCAGCAGAATTTCGGGCGTAAAAAGAGCTTTGTTCTTTCGATTGCTGCCTATTCGCTGTTTATTGTTGCGGCAATTGTTGCGGTAGTCGCAAATCCGTCACAGATTTTAGCTTACGGTGTGGTTGTAATTTGTATAATAGGCATTTTATATACATTTACCGACAAAAAGCGCAGAAGAAACAAGATTATTGAGGCTCTTAAGGATATGAATCCCGAGGAATATACGGCTTCGTTTTATGAGGACAGAATTGAGATAAATACCATTATCAAGCCTAAAAAGAAAGAAGTCGGCGTGACGATTGATGAAGAAGCCGATACAGAGAATATTGCTCCAACAACCAGTATATTCAGACCTAAAACCGATATGCTTGATTTTCTGGAGAATGACGATTCTCTGCTTCTGATAACCGACAGAAGACAGATTTACTGCTTTCCGAAGCGCTGTCTTACCGGTCAGCAGGAGAATATGTTAAGGGAATACCTTTCGGAAAAGCTATAAGTGGAGGAAACATGGATATAGATTTCAGCTCGGAAAAGTTAATAAACGTAGAACTTGAGGGGGAAATGAAGAAATCCTTCATTGAATACTCAATGTCTGTAATAACCGCTCGTGCGCTGCCGGATGTCCGCGACGGACTGAAGCCGGTTCACAGAAGAATTATTTACACCATGAACGACGCAGGCAATACAGCGGACAAGCCTTTCCGTAAGTGTGCGTATACTGTCGGCGAGGTGCTTGGTAAGTATCATCCTCACGGTGACGCTTCGGTTTATGACGCGCTGGTTAGACTTGCACAGGATTTCTCAATGCGTTACCCGCTGATTGACGGTCACGGAAATTTCGGTTCTGTTGACGGCGACCCGCCTGCTGCTTACCGTTATACAGAAGCAAGAATGGCGAAAATATCCGCTGAAATGATGCAGGATATCGGCAAAAAGGTCGTTGATTTTCAAACAAACTATGATGACAAGCTCCTTGAGCCTGTTGTTTTGCCCTGCCGTTTTCCGAATCTGCTGGTAAACGGCTCAAACGGTATTGCTGTCGGTATGGCTACAAATATCCCGCCGCATAATATGGGCGAGGTTATTGACGCTATTCTTATGCTGATTGAAAATCCCGAGGCTACCGTCGAAGATATTATGACTAAAATTCAGGGTCCTGATTTCCCGACAGGCGGCATAATTATGGGATACAGCGGTATTCGCTCCGCTTATTATACCGGCAGAGGCAAGATTATTCTGCGCGGCAGAGCAAATATTGTTGAGGAAAAGACTCATACCAGAATTGTAATTGATGAAATTCCCTACATGGTAAACAAGGCGCGTTTACTTATGAACATAAGCGACCTTTCGCGTGATAAGCGCATTGAGGGTATTTCCAATATCCGTGATGAATCCGACAGAAACGGTATGCGCATTGTTATTGAGCTTAAGCGCGACGCAAACGCTAATGTTGTGCTTAATAAGCTGTACACATATACGCAGCTGCAGGATACGGTTGGCGTAATTATGCTTGCGCTTGTAAACGGCGAGCCTAAAATTCTTAATCTTAAGGAAATGCTGGAGCACTACATCAATTTCCAGGTTGATGTTGTTACCCGCCGTACAAAATATGACCTTGAAAAGGCACAGGAGCGCGCTCATATTCTGGAGGGCTTTTTGCTTGCTATTGACTTTATCGACGAGGTTATTGCGATTCTGCGTTCAAGTAAGACCATTCAAGAGGGCAAGGAGCGCATGATTGAGCGCTTTAAGAATATTGACGTTTCACAGACGGGTATATTTGATACTGATACCTACTCTCTTACCGAGGCACAGGCTGACGCTATCGTTCAGATGCGTCTTGGAGCGCTTACAGGTATGGAGAAATCAAAGGTTGAGGATGAGCTTAAGGAAAAGCGCGAGCTAATTAAGGAAATGCTCGAGCTGCTTGCCGATGGTCAGAAGCTGCTGAATAAAATCGGCGAGGAACTGCTTGCTGTCAAGAAAAAGTACAACGATGCAAGAAGAACAGCAATTGAGCCTGTCAGCGGTGAGGTTGATATTGAGGACCTTATTCCCGAGGAAGACTGCGTTGTAACATATACGAATATCGGTTATATCAAGCGTCAGCCCGTTGAGATTTATAATATTCAAAAGCGCGGCGGCAAGGGCGTTTCGGGTATGAAGCAGCGTGATGAGGACTTTGTTGAGAATATGTTTATCTCCTCAACACATGAGAATATTCTATTTATTACAAATTTTGGCAATATGTTCCGCCTGAAATGCTATGAAATACCCGAGGGAAGCAAGCAGTCGCGTGGTATGAATATCGTTAATCTTCTTCAGCTGAAGGAGGGCGAGCGAATTGCGGCAATGATGACCACCAAGGACTTTGGTGAGAATAAATTCTTTATTGCCGTTACAAAGAACGGTACAATCAAGCGCACCAGACTTTCAGAGTATAAGAATGTCCGCAAGATGGGTCTGCGAGCAATTACTCTTGCAGAGGGCGACGAGCTTGCAGGCGCATTCCTTACAGAGGGTGACTGCACAGTACTTGTTGCTACCAGAAACGGCGCTGCAATTCGATTTGAGGAAACACAGGCGCGTGCAATGGGCAGAATCTCAAGAGGTAACAGGGCAATTAAGCTGCGCGAGGGCGACTACGTTGTCGGCGCAACAAAGATTTTTGATAATACCGCTACAATTCTTACGGTTACCGAGAAGGGATTCGGCAGACGCTGCTCGGTAGACAGTTACAGAATGCAGAGGCGCGGTGGTTTTGGTCTTAAGAATTATCCTGTAAGTGAAGAAAAGGGCTATGTCAGCGGAATTAAGACGCTGGGTCCGGATGATGATGTAATTCTTATCACAACAGATGGAATTATTATCAGATTCAGAGCTAACGACCTGCGTACAATGGGCAGATATGCCGCAGGTGTGCGTGTGGTTCGTCTTTCCGAGGAAAGCCTTGTTGCTTCGTTCACCAGAACAACGCATGATGATTCGGAAGAGCTTGTTGAGGTAGAAAAGGCATCGGATGAAGAAATTGCAGCCTCGCTTGAAGCAGAAAAGAATGAGGTTATTGAGCCCGATGAGCCTGATGATTCTGATGATTCTGATGAATCCGACGATAATGAGGAAGAATCTGCCGAGGAATCCTCCGACAGTGATTCGTCAAATGAATAAATTATATTGATATACAATCTCGGGCGGACTATGTTCGCCCGAATTTTGTGAAAATTCGACTTGTTCCACATGGAACAAATCTGTGCAGAACGATTTTGAGAGGAATAAGATGAGTTACGAACTTGAAGAATATGATGTTGCGGTAATCGGAGCGGGTCATGCGGGATGCGAGGCGGCTCTTGCGTGCGCAAGAATGGGACTTAAAACAGCGGTATTTACTCTTTCGCTGGATTGTATTGCAAATATGCCGTGCAATCCGTGTATAGGCGGCTCTGCAAAGGGTCAGATTGTGTGCGAGATTGATTCATTGGGCGGAGAAATGGGCAGAGCAGCCGACGCTACTATGATTCAATCCAGAATTCTGAACAGGGGCAAGGGTCCTGCGGTTCATAGTCTGCGTGTTCAGAATGACAGAGTGAAATATCATACTTACATGAAGCAGACACTTGAAAATGAACCGAACTTATCAGTCAAGCAGGCAGAGGTTACTGCTGTTGATGTGGTTGACGGAAAAATTACTGCCGTGCGTACCAAGCTTGGAGCAATTCATCCGGTAAAAGCGGCTATAATTACAACCGGTACTTATCTGAACGGAAAGATTCATATTGGCGAACTGAACTATACCAGCGGACCCGATAACGTTATGCCCTCTACAATGCTGACAGAGTGCCTGAAAAATCTTGGTATTTCTATGCGTAGATTCAAGACCGGTACGCCTGCCAGAGTACACAGGCGGTCTATTGATTTTTCGGTAATGGAGGTTCAGAAAGGCGACGAGCAGATTATGCCGTTTGCATTTGACAGCACTGCTGAAATGCGAAATGTGGCTGAATGCTATGTTACTTATACAAACGAACAGACGCATAAGGTGATACTGGAAAATCTGCACCGCTCGCCGTTGTATTCGGGTAGAATTGAGGGTGTTGGTCCGCGATACTGCCCGAGTATTGAAGATAAAATTGTGAGATTTAAGGATAAAGAGCGTCATCAGCTTTTTGTAGAACCAATGGGGTTGGATACGGATGAATACTATCTTCAGGGAATGTCGTCCTCTCTTCCCGAGGATGTTCAGCTTAAATTTTTGAGAACTATACAAGGTCTGGAAAAGGTTGAAATTATGCGTCCTGCGTATGCAATAGAGTATGACTGCTGTGACCCATTGGAGCTTCTTCCTACGCTTGAATTTAAGAAAATCAGCGGTCTGTATGGCGCAGGGCAATTCAACTGCACAAGCGGATATGAGGAAGCAGCCGCACAGGGTATACTTGCAGGAATAAATGCTGCTCGAAAAATCAAAGGTGAGTCGCCGATAATTTTGGACAGGGCATCAAGCTATATCGGAACACTTGTTGATGACCTTGTTACAAAGGGCTGTACAGAGCCCTACCGCATGATGACCTCGCGCAGTGAATATCGTTTGATATTGAGGCAGGATAATGCACCGGAGCGATTGCTGGCTATCGGACATGAGGTTGGATTGGTTTCTGATGAACGTTACAATGCTTTCCTGACAGATTGTGAAATACTTGAAAAAGAGCTTGAACGTATAAAGTCTGTAACAATTCATCCTTCGGAAAAACTGAATAAAATGCTGATTGAGAAGGGTACAAGTCCTATTTCTGCCGGAATCAGACTGTTTGAGCTGCTGAAAAGACCACAGATTACTTATGTTGATATGGCAGAATTTGATACCGAGCGCTCACAGCTAAAGTATTCTATCTTAAACCGACTTGAGATTGAGCTAAAATATTCAGGTTATATCAAAATTCAGCAGGAGCAGATTGATAAAATGCGCAAATTGGAAAGCAAGCTGCTGCCGGCTGATATAGATTACACAACAATCAAAGGCTTAAGGCTTGAAGCGCAGGAAAAGCTGAACAAATTCAAGCCGCTGAATGTAGGGCAGGCAGGCAGAATCTCGGGAGTTAACCCTGCTGACATTTCGGTTTTGCTGATTTGGCTTTCGGGAAAGGGTGAAAACAGTGGACAGAATTGAGTATATTTTGCAGACTTTTCAAAAAGCTGAAATTTGCCTTGATAGATTACATGCCGAAAAGCTTGACAGGCTGTGCAGCTATATGGTTGAGTATAACGAAAAAGTGAATCTGACGGCAATTACAGAGTTTGAAGAAGTGGTTATGAAGCATTTTGTTGATAGTATCCTGCCTTTTACAATGATTCAGCCCAAGAAGGGTGCAAGCTTTATTGATGTTGGCACAGGTGCAGGCTTTCCGTCACTCCCGCTGCTGATATACCGTCCTGACTTAAAAGCTACTTTATGCGATAGTCTCAACAAGCGTTGCGTATACCTTGAAAGTGTGTGTGCCGAGCTGGATATCAATGCAGAAATAATTCATGCCAGAAGTGAAGAGCTTGGCAGAAAAATGCGTGAGCAGTTTGATTTCGCAACAGCACGCGCTGTTGCTGCAATGCCTGTAATTTCCGAATACTGCATTCCTTTTGTTAAAGTGGGCGGTTCTTTTATCGCTTTGAAATCCATAAATGAGGATATTTCACCTGCAATGCACGCAATCGAAATTCTGGGCGGTGAAATTGAGACAGTTACAGATTATAAATTACCAAATGGGGACTCAAGACGTTTGGTTTCTGTAAAGAAAATCAAGAATACTCCGACTAAATACCCCAGAAATTCGGGTATTATTGCAAAAAAGGCGCTCTGATTTTTCTATTATTGTAGCACAGATTTGCTTTATGTCGAAATTCATGCTTTTTTGTACTGGAAATTGCTGTTAGAATGTGATAAAATCAAATCAATAACTTGAAAGGATGTTGATTATGGTTTCGATTTTTTCTCCAAAAGAAAAACAAATTCAAAAGGTAATTTCCATTCCAATCAATTCAATTATTCCAAACCGCGCACAGCCGAGAATAGAATTTGACCCCGTTGCATTAAATTCACTGGCTGAAAGTATTCGCGCAGACGGCATTTTGCAGCCGATATCCGTGCGCAGACAGGGTGTAATGTATGAAATAATCAGCGGTGAACGCCGTATTCGCGCAGCAGAAATTGCAGGTCTGAAAGAAGTGCCGTGCATAGTCGTTGATGCAGATGATGAGAAATCCGCCGTTCTTGCTTTGATAGAGAATATTCAGCGCTGTAATCTCGGTTACTTTGAGGAAGCACTTGCAATTGAGAAGCTGATTTCGGTTTATGGGCTTACGCAGGAATCGGCAGCAGCTCGTTTGGGAAAGGCTCAATCAACAATTGCGAATAAGCTGCGATTGCTGAAATTTACGGATAGTGAGCGAATGCTGCTTATTACTAAAAATATCGGCGAACGTCAGGCAAGAAGTATAATTCGTATTACCGACAATGCTAAACGCAAAAAGATTCTTGATGAGGTAATAAGTCATGGATTGAATATTGTTCAGACAGAAGAGCTTGTTGATAGATTTCTTGAATCTGATATTCGTACAAAACCTGCTAAAAAGCCAAAGCGTACAGTAAAAATTCCATTCCCGCGATTGTATATCAATAGCCTGAATAATCTTGTGAAGAGCATGAGAGAGTCAAATATTGATTGTGAAACATCAACGGTAGAGGAAAACGGTTACTTTGAATACACTATTAAGATACCAATAGACAAAAATTATTAACAATAGAATGTTCCACGTAGAACAATGTCGAAAAATTGTTCCACGTGGAACTTTTTTTGCAAAAGGTCTTTCTTTTTTGCGTAAAGTGTGATATACTATATTTAGTTTTAAGAAAAGGGGGAAATGTTTTGGCAATAGTACTCGGAATCGTGAATCAAAAAGGCGGAGTAGGCAAGACCACAACAGCAGTGAATGTTGCGGCGGGCTTGGGTGCTCTGGGTAAGAAAGTTCTGCTGATTGATTTCGACCCGCAGGGTAATTCAACATCGGGATTTGGAATTGCAAAGAAAACTCTGGATGTAACTACATACGACGTCATTATGGGTGAAGTACGACCCGATGAGGCAATAATCAAGACAAGATATAAAAATGTCAGCATTATGCCCGCAACATCATCACTTTCAGAGGCAGAAATCGGACTTGCAGGTGTTGAACAGAGAAATCACCAGCTGCGAAAGGTGATATTGCAAATAACGGATGATTGGGATATAATCCTGATAGATTGCCTGCCGTCACTGGGAATACTTGCAATCAATGCGCTGGTAGCAAGCAACAGAATAATTGTGCCGATGGTGTGCGAATCATTTGCTCTTGAGGGCTTGGCACAGCTTGTACAGACGGTGCGCAAAGTGAAGAAGAATCTAAACAAAGAGCTTCAGATGATGGGAATTGTATTTACAATGACCGACAGGCGACTTATTGCAAACAATGAAATTAAGCGCGATATCAAGAGAAGCTTCCCGAGTGATTCGGTATTTAAGACAGAGATTCCGCGTAATGTAAGAGTAACAGAATCACAAAGCAATGGCGAGCCTGTAATATATTACGATAAAGGCTCAAAGGGAGCAGAGGCTTACAAGCGTCTGTCGAAAGAAATATTGGAAAAGTGCCGCGAAATGGAGAAGCAAGATGGCAAATAAACGAATAAACACCACATTCAATTCGTTATTTGATGACAATAACATTGACGAGAATGAAGGCTTGACCATGCTCCGCCTGAGCGAAATAGAGCGCAATCCAAATCAGCCGCGAAAGAAATTCGATAAAGACGCGCTGGAACAGCTTGCAGAATCAATTCGGGAGAACGGAGTTTTGCAGCCTTTGATTGTCAGCCCCCTTTCTTCGGGAAGTTACAGAATAATTGCCGGTGAGCGTCGCTGGAGAGCTGCGAAAATGGCGGGTCTTTCGGAGATACCGGTAGTTATCAGAGACGACCTTTCAGAGGAACAGGTAATGCAAATTGCGCTGATTGAGAATCTTCAGCGCGAAAACCTCAACCCAATTGAAGAGGCACAGGGTTACAAGGATTTGATTGATAACTACAATATGACGCAGGAACAGGTTGCGCGAACATTGGGTAAAGCAAGGTCATCAATTGCGAACAGTCTGGGATTGCTTACGCTGCCCAAGACGGTGATTGATTTGCTGGAAAACGGAGAGCTTACAGCGGGACACTGCAAGGCTCTGAAAATGATAAAAGACCCTGCGTTAATGACGGAAACTGCGCTGCGCGCTGCAAACGGTGAGATGACAGTAAGAGCGATTGAGCAGATTGCTAAGCGTGAACAGCGAAAGTCTGAAGAAGAAAAGCAGATTAAGTCCAAGCCGGCATACTTTACCGAGGTGGAAATAAGCCTTTCCGAGCTTTTGGGTACAAAGGTGAGAATAATTGAGAGCAAGCGCTCAAACACACTGCAAATCAGCTTTGATGATGAAAATCAGTTATCAGGTATTGTAAAATACTTTATGGATAAACAATAAGAAAGGAATACGAAAATGATAGACATTAAATTTTTGAGAGAAAACCCCGAGGTTGTTAAGGAGAACATCAGAAAGAAGTTTCAGGACAGCAAGCTTCCGCTTGTTGACGAGGTAATTGAGCTTGATGCAGAGCACCGCAAAATCATTCAGAGAGTAGAGAGCCTTAAGAGCGACCGTAATCGTCTTTCCAAAGAGATAGGCGGGCTTATGGCAAAGGGTCAGAAGGATGAGGCTGAAAAGATTAAGGCACAGGTTAAGTCCTTCGGCGACGAGATGGATGAGCTTGATAAGAAAAGAGACGAGCTTGCAGAGCGTATCACAAAGATAATGATGACAATTCCGAACATCATTGACCCGTCTGTTCCGATTGGCAAGGATGACAGCGAGAATGTTGAAATTACACGCTACGGCGAGCCTGTTGTGCCGGATTTTGAAATTCCCTATCATTCGGAGATTATGGAATCGCTCAACGGTCTTGACCTTGACAGCGCAAGACGTGTTGCGGGCAATGGATTCTATTACCTTATGGGTGATATTGCAAGACTGCACTCTGCTGTGATTTCGTACGCAAGAGACTTTATGATTGACCGCGGATTTACCTACTGCATACCGCCTTATATGATAAGAAGCAATGTTGTTACGGGTGTAATGAGCTTTGCTGAAATGGATGCCATGATGTACAAAATTGAGGGCGAGGACCTCTACCTTATCGGTACAAGCGAGCATTCTATGATTGGTAAGTTTATTGATACCATTGTTGACGAGGAAACACTCCCGCAGACGCTTACAAGCTACTCTCCCTGCTTCCGCAAGGAGAAGGGCGCGCATGGTATTGAGGAGCGCGGCGTATATCGTATTCACCAGTTTGAAAAGCAGGAAATGATTGTAGTTTGCAAGCCGGAGGATTCCGCAATGTGGTTTGACAAGCTGTGGCAGAATACGGTTGATTTGTTCCGTTCAATGGATATTCCCGTAAGAACGATTGAGTGCTGCTCGGGTGACCTTGCAGACCTTAAGGTTAAGTCTTATGATGTTGAGGCATGGTCGCCCCGTCAGAAGAAGTACTTTGAGGTTGGCAGCTGCTCTAATCTTGGTGATGCGCAGGCTCGCAGACTCAAGATTCGCGTAAACGGCAAAAACGGCAAGTACTTTGCACACACACTTAACAACACGGTTGTAGCTCCCCCCAGAATGCTGATTGCATTCCTTGAAAACAACCTCAATGCTGACGGAACGGTTAACATTCCCGAGGTTTTAAGACCCTATATGGGCGGCAAGTCCAAGATTGGTGGCTAATAGGTTTGGTAACGCTGATTGCAGGCGTATTCTCTGGTAGATGAAAAGGTGGCAGGATATGCCGGCGGGTAATCGGCGGTATTATCCTGCCTGACTTTTTAAGGGAAAATGGGCGGAATTTATACATATTCGGAGGAACTATGGCTTTTGTAACACTTGACAGCGTATATAAACGTTACAGAATGGGTGAAGTAACAATAAACGCTGCTGACGGAATGACTTTTGAGATAGAAAAGGGCGAATTTGTGATTATTGTCGGGCCGTCAGGCTCGGGCAAAACAACGGTGCTTAATATGCTTGGCGGCATGGACACCTGTGATGAGGGAATAATCTCGGTTGACGGAGCGCGTGTTGACGGCTTCAACCGAAAGCAGCTTACAGAATACAGACGCCATGATATTGGATTTATATTCCAGTTTTATAATCTTCTGCCTAATTTAACCGCAAAAGAGAATGTTGAGCTTGCGGCACAGACTACCAAAAACTTTATTCCTGCTGCTGAAATTCTCGAAAAGGTGGGCTTGGGCGAACGTTTGAACAATTTCCCTGCGCAGCTTTCGGGCGGTGAGCAGCAGCGTGTATCTATTGCCAGAGCGCTCTCAAAAAAGCCCAAGCTGCTGCTTTGCGACGAGCCTACGGGCGCACTGGATTACAACACCGGTAAGATGATACTGGCTCTTTTGCAGGAAACCTGCCGCCGCGACGGAATGACGGTAATTCTGGTAACGCATAACTCTGCGATTGCGCCAATGGCTGACAGAGTAATAAAGATTAAAAACAGCAAGGTATCAGAGGTGATTCTCAACGAGAACCCAACGCCTGTTGAAGAAATAGAGTGGTAATGGGGGTGACTGCTTGAAAGCATTCAATAAGAACATTATTCGCGAGATAGTCAAAACAAAAAGCAGGTTTCTTTCAATATTCACGATTTGCGCTATTGGTGTGGGATTTTTCTCGGGTGTTCGCGCAACGGGCGGTGATATGAAGGTTTCAGCCGACAATTACTACGACAGCCATGAGCTTTTTGACCTGCGCGTGCTTTCCACCTTTGGTCTTACGGATGACGACGCTGCGGAGATTGCAAAAATCAACGGTATAGACGGAGTATTTACCTCAAAATACACCGACCTTGCAATGCACAATAAAGAAAGTGAGTATCTCACGCGTGTTTATTCGTGGAATAATAATGCGGTGAATAAGATAGATTTGCGCGACGGCAGAACACCCGAGGCAGAAAACGAGTGTATTGTAAGCTTTAACAGACTGCGCGCGGGACTTGCGGTTGGCGATAAGGTAACCATGGCTGACCTCACGGGTGCGGATGAATTTCCGCTCGAGCATACCGAATACACAATAGTCGGTACGTTTGATACGCCAATGTATATTTCGCTGACCCAGCGCGGCAGTACAACAATCGGTGACGGCTCAATTGACGCATTTATGTATGTTACGGAAAGTAATTTTGTACAAGATGTATACACGGAGATATATGTAACCTCGGAGGAACTGCGGGGAATGCAGAGCTATTCGGCGGAATATGAGCAGCTTCGCGATGAGATTTCGGAGAAATTGGAGGAGCTTGGTGTACAGCGCAGCGAGATAAGATACAACGAGGTGCTTGGAGAAGCACTTGAAAAGATTGCCGACGGAGAAGATGAGCTTGCGCAGGCGAAAATCGACGGCGAAAAGGAACTTGCCGACGCAAAATCGGAGCTTGAGGATGCTGCGCAGAAAATTTCTGACGGAGAAAAAGAGCTTGCAGACGCTAAAGCACAGCTGGATGACGGTGCAAAACAGCTTGCAGACGGAGAGCGTGAGCTTGCCGACGCAAAAAAGGAGCTTGATGACGGTTGGAGTACTCTGTGGGACAGTAAGATTGAGCTTTCCGACGCGGAGCGTACGTTGATTGACAGCAAAAAGGAGCTGGATAATGCTCTGGCAGAGCTTGATAAGGCAGAATCACAGCTGAAATGCGTCAGAAAGCAGCTGGATGAGAGTCAGGCGGAGGTTGACAGCAATCGCGCTGAAATTGAGGCGGGAATGGCGCAGCTTGAGCAGGGCAGGGCGGAGCTTTCTGCGGGCAGAGAGCAGTATGAATCGGGTCTTGCGGAATATAACGCGGGATTAGCCGCTTATGAGCAGAAGCTTGCAGAGCTGACAGCAGCAGAGGAGCAGCTGAAACAAGCTGAATTATTATACGGAGCGGATAATCCGATGATAATTCAACAAAAAGCTGAAATTGAAGCGGGTAAATCGGCTCTTTCGCAGGTGAAGCAAACGCTTGATACGAGCAAACAAACGCTTGACGCAGCCGAAAAGCAGCTGACCGAGGGCGAGGCAGAGTTAGCAGCAAACGAGGCGCAGCTCAATGCGGGAGCTGAAAAACTAACGGAAGCTCAACAGCAGATTGACACTGCCGAAAAGCAGTATGCAGCGGGTCTGGCGGAATATGAAGCGGGCAAGGCGTCATACGAAGACGGTCAGAAGCAGTATATTGACGGTATGAACGCATATCTTGACGGCTTGCAGCAGTATAACGACGGCATGGCAGAGCTGGAAAAGGGTCAGAAGGACTACGACGAGGGCGCGGCAACGCTTGCAGAGAAACGCGAGGAATACGAGCAGGGCAAAGCTGATTACGAAAATGGCGCTGCAGAGCTGGAGGACGCAAAGCAGAAATACTCCGACGGCTTAAAGGAATACAGCGACGGCGTTGAAACCTTCAATCGTGAGATAGCCGACGCAGAGCAGGAGCTTGCCGAAGCGCGGGAGAAAATTGCTGATGCGGGCAAAGCAAAGTGGTATGTTTTTCTGCGTGATGATAACATAGGATATGCGGAGTACGAAAGCAATGCCGAGCGAATGAACAAAATCTCAACGATTTTCCCGATTTTCTTTTTGCTGGTTGCGGCGCTGGTGTGCCTGACGACAATGTCAAGAATGGTCGAGGAGCAGAGAACCGCAATCGGTACTATGAAAGCTCTGGGTTATACCAATGGCAATATCATGCGGCATTATATGACCTACGCGCTCACCGCTGCGGCAGCAGGCGGGCTTATCGGCGCGGCTGTGGGTCTTGTGCTGTTCCCAACGGTAATTGTATTCGCTTACAGCATGATGTACAATATAGTAGATATAACATATTTGTATACTCTCGATAATATTATACTATCTGTATTATCAATGGTGCTTGCAATAGCGCTGACAGTGTTCTTTAGCTGCAAAAAGGCTCTGGCAGAAACTCCTGCGTCGCTTATGCGCCCGAAAGCGCCCAAGGCGGGCAAGCGCGTGCTGATTGAGCGTATAGGCTTTATCTGGAATAATCTCTCGTTTTTCGCAAAGGTTTCGGGCAGAAATCTGTTCCGATACAAGCGCAGAATGTTTATGACGGTAGTAGGAATTGCCGGCTGTACGGCGCTGTCGCTGACAGGCTTTGGCTTAAAGGATTCAATCACCGATATTGTAGACTTGCAGTATAATTCTATATATAATTACAGTGGGTATATAGCAGTTGACAGTGAAATAACACAAAGCGAGCGCAGCGAAATATATGACGCGCTGCTGGAGATAAATCCCAAAACACAGTACACCTCTGCGCTGATAAAGCAGTACACGGTTTCAAACAGCGGCACAAATGTAGGCTGCTATGTAACTGCGGTTGAGGACTGCGAGATATTTGAGAAAATGGTGGATATGCACGAAAGAGTATCGCGCAGAAAACTCACCATGAGCGACGGTGTGATTGCAACCGAAAAGCTTGCAAAGCTGCTGGGCGTAAAAACAGGCGACGAAATCACTCTGCAAATCAGCGACGGCGTTAACAAAACGGTTAAGATTGCAGGCATAACAGAGCATTATGCAAGCCATTACCTGTATCTGTCGGAGAGCGACTACAAAGAGATTTTCGGCAAACCTCCTGTATATAATATGATATATTTTACAAATGGTATAACAGAAGGCGAAAACGACAGCTTTTCGGAGGCTATGCTGACACATGACGGCGTGCTTAGCGTAATGATGAAATCCGGCTCTGCAAGCAGCTTCAGAGATATGGTAAAGATTCTCGACCTTGTGATTATAGTATTGATTGCTTCTGCGGGAGCGCTGGCGTTTGTGGTTCTGTACAATCTTTCAAATGTAAATATCACAGAGCGAATCAGAGAGATTGCAACGCTTAAGGTGCTGGGATTCTATGACGGTGAGGTATCAAGCTACGTTTTCCGTGAGAATATAATCCTGTCGCTTATGGGCGGAGCTGTGGGACTTTTGCTGGGAGTATCGCTGTGTCAGTTTGTAATACAGACGGCTGAAATTGACGAGGTAATGTTCGGCAGAAATATTCACCCGATATCGTTCGTGTATGCGTTCATAATTACGATTATTTTCTCGCTGATTGTCAATCTGATAATGACGGGCGTTCTGAAGAAAATAAGCATGGTAGAGTCATTGAAATCGGTAGAATAAACAGGGAGGTAATTATATGATAAATACTATGGTTTCGGTTCAGCTACCGACAGACGAGGTGCTGAACATTAAAAAGAACAGACTTCAGCCAATCAGCATAACCGGTGACGAAAAGCGTATTGCTATTGTCACGGGTATTCACGGTGACGAGCTTGAGGGTCAGTATGTGGCGTATGAGCTGGTGAAGAAAATCACAGCAAATATGTCATGTCTGCACGGAATAGTAGATGTGTACCCCTCAATCAATCCGCTTGGTATGGAATCGGTTATGCGCGCGGTTCCCATGTCGGGGCTGGATATGAACAAGGTGTTCCCCGGCTCTGAAACGGGCGCGATTGCCGAGCATATTGCCGCGGCTTTGGTTGATGATATCCGCGGCGCGGATATCTGCGTTGATATTCACGCGAGCAATATCTTTATCAGAGAAATTCCGCAGGTTCGCATCAGCCGCGAGAACAGCAGATTTTTGCTTTCTTATGCCAAAATGCTGAATACCGACTTTGTCTGGGTGCATGATTCAAACGCTGTCGGCAGCGGCTCGCTTTCTGAAACGCTTAACAGCAAGGGAGTGCCTACTCTGGTTATAGAAATGGGTGTAGGTCAGCGAATCACCAAAAGCTACGGCAAGCAGCTGCTTACGGGAATCTTCAACCTGATGTCAAATCTGGGTATCTGGAGCGGCACGGATGAATCGGTTTCTCACCCCATGATATCTACCGACGGCGCGGTTAGAGTTATACACGCAGACGAAAGCGGAATTTTTATACCTGCTGTTGAACATAATATCTGGGTACAGAAGGGCACGGTTATCGGTGAGATAGTAACTCCCGTTTCGGGCACGGTTGAGCAGGAGATTACCGCTCCCGCCGACGGTCTGATATTCTCTCTGCGTGAATACCCCATAGTCTACGAGGGCAGTGTTATTGCACGAATATTAAGCATGAATGACGAGTGATATTCGGATAGTGTAAAGTGTAGAAAAGTATACTATAAGTAATATATCATAAGCGATAGCCCTTGACTAAACTCAATAAATATGATATCATAATGTAAAATACTGCATATTACAAGGAGCATGAAATGAAGAAGATATTTGAATCGGGCGAGGATTACCTTGAAACCATTCTGATACTGACCAAACGCAACGGCGAGGTGCGCTCAATAGATATTGCCTCGGAAATGGGTTTTTCAAAGCCGAGCGTAAGTGTAGCCATGCGAAATCTGCGCGAAATGGGCTGCATTGAGGTAGATAAAAACGGCTACATAACGCTGACCGAAAAGGGCAGTGATATAGCCGAGCGCGTTTACGAAAGGCATCTGTTGTTTACCAGCTGGCTTATCTCAATGGGAGTACCCGAGGATATCGCTTCGGAGGATGCGTGCAGAATTGAGCACTGCTTAAGCGCAGAGAGCTTTGCGGCAATCAAGAAGCACGTTGAGCAGTGCAGCCTGTACAAGCCGCATAAATAGCGCTGCGGGCTGAAAAATGCTTTTTGGGTGGTGTTGCTTTGAAAATCATTTGTCTGATTGAAAATACGGCGGTTGACGAAAAGCTCTATTCGGAGAATGGGCTGTCGTTATTTGTTGAGTATGGCGGCAGGAATTACCTTATTGATACGGGACTTACGGGAAAAGCGGCAGAAAATGCGCGCAGGATGAGACTGCCGCTGGATTCGCTGGATGCGGTGGTAATCACTCACAACCACACAGAGCATATCGGCGGAATAGACGCGGTTATGCGGCAAAGCCCCCGCGCTAAGATATACCTGCGGGCAGGCGCACAGGAGCCGGTTTTCCGAAAGAACGGATTATTCAGCAAGCCGGTGGGCGCAGGCGCAGCGTTTTTTAAGAAGTACGCCGATAATCTTATCTTGTTCAACAGCTTCTCGGAGGTTACCGAGGGGTTCTATCTAGCAAGCTGCGAGGTATTTGAGGAAGAGAATCTGAATCCCGATACAAGCTATTTCAAGACCGCAGGCAGAAAGAAAATCCCCGACGATTGCAGCGGTGAGAGCTTTGCGGTGATATTTCCCACGCGGCGCAAGTCTGACGGGCTGGTGCTTGTGGGCGGATGCTTTCACTGCGGTGTAATGAATATGGTGAATACGGTAAAATATCGTTGGCATAATGTTCCGATACTTGCGGTTGTGGGCGGTTTTCATTTCATGGGAAACAATCCAAAGGTAATAAACTGCTCTGCGGAGCATATTACCGAGCAGGCAAGAGCGCTGAAATACAGCGGCGCGGAGAAGGTTTATGCGTGCCACTGCACCGGCTTTAAGGGATTTGATATAATGGATGAAACGCTGGGCGACAGGCTGATGTATCTGGGCGGCGGCGAGGAGCTGGATTTTTAAATTAGTAAACGGGTCGTGTCAGCGACCCGTTTCAGCTTGTCGAAAAAGTGAAATAATCAGGGTGGCGGGAAAGCTCCGGATGCTAGGAGCCCGCGCCATGACTAGGCTTTGTGCCTGTCATGGTGCGGAGCGACAACGCAGACGGGGCTTTATCGACAGCCTGAAACGGGTCGTGTCAGCGACCCGTTTTGTTATGCGGTTTTACTTTTTCCTCATCTTCGCTTCAAAGAAGCCGTAAATCATCGAGATACACAGCAGCGCAATTCCAAAGCCTATGAACATTACCGTTCTGCCGATATTGTCGATATTTGAGAAATCGAACAGAAACAGCTTTGCACAGGAGAACAGCACCAGCGCCAGTCCGCAGCGCCGCAGGAGAGGATTGTTTTTGAGAAAACCTATTACAATCCAAGCTGTTGCAAGTACGATATACATAACACTGATTATACAGCTTGTAAAAGCAATAACCTCGTTTACTCCCAGTAGATAAGTTGCGGTAATCACGGCGTAGCCCGAAATAATCATACCGACAGCCTTTGAGAATTTAGGATTCTGCCGCTGAAAGGTAAGCACAAGGTCAAGAGCTGCGAATACCGAGGCTGTGCAGGCGATAATGCAGGCGATTGAAGCCCAGATATTGTTTGCGCTGCTTGTATTGAACGAGTAGCTGGAGGACAAGCAGAGATTGATGATTCCGAGGTATAACAGCGCGGAAATATGAACTATTTCCGACGCGATAACAGACGCTTTGCCCAAAGCTTTACGCCTTGCAAGCAGGAACGCAAGCAGCATGAAAATTACAGCCGCATAGTAGTGCTTTGAATAATCACGCTCTATGGCAGAAATAACACCGGAATTATTCAGAGCGTCCATAAGTCTTGATACAAGGAATATCACATAGAACGAGCAGGTGCAGTAAACCGTGATGATATACGCAGTGAACAGCTTGCCCTTGCAGCCCCAATGCGCGAGAAATATCATAAGTCCTACCCAGATGACGATATTGAGCGAATACTGTATGTAATAAATTGTTTCGGATGACCATACCAGTGAAATCAGCCAGAAATTCAGCTGGGCGAAAATAAGCGCTGCAATGCCGCAGTTTCTGAACAGCTTGCTGTACTTTACAATACCGAACACAAACAGCGCCGCGCCGATAATGTGCGCAGAAATATACGCGTATCTGCCAATCAGCAGGGTGTAGTTTGCAAGCAGCACAAGCAGAACTGAAATCACCTTTAATGCGTTTGTAAGAATGCTTTCGCCGGAATTAAGGTGCGAGATAATTGCAAGGATTATATAAATTATTGCCATAACCAAAGCGGCAGCGCCAGCTGTGGTTATATCAAAATTATTCCATAAAAGAGAAACGGTGAAAATAGTCTTAAAGGCAGCTGCGGATATCAGCAGAGCGACGGAAAATTCACGCTGAATGGGTATATTACGGAATTCGCATACAATCGCAGCGGCGGTGTAGATTGAAAAGGAAAGAATTATGTAGGTGATAACTATAAAGATGATACCTATGCTGAAACCGATGCCGAAACCAACGCCGCCCATTATTCCAACGCCGAATTCGACATCTATTCCAAGCCGGCTGCAAAATTGAATGCCGGCAAGAACATTCAGCGCAAGCGCAAAAGAGGCTGGGAATATATATTTATTTCTTATTGAAACAATAACCAGCGCGGTCTGCAACAGCAGCAGGTAAATCATCATTATCACACCGCAGGTCAGGGTTTTGTCAATGGCGTATACCATAATCATTCCGCTGACTGCGGTTACCGAAAGAATAGTCTGCGATTTGTAGCGGAATGACAGCGCAATACCGCCCGCGGCAATCAGCAGGCTGATAAATGCAGCGGCAATCGGGCTGAATGTATCCAGCTTAATCGAGCTTATCAGCGTTGTGATAAATGCCTCCGCAATGCATCCCAGCGTAAGCGCACGAGAAAAGACCTTGTTTCCGCGGCGGTAGAAAAATTCGCCCGCAACACCCAGAACAATACCCGCAGAGTAAATAATCAGCGAAATTACAATGCCGTTAAGCACGGGCGCGGCAACAACCGAAAACGCGATTATTCCGATAATGATAAAGATAACGCCAATCTTGCTTATTACGTTTATACCGATAACAAATTCGCTCGAGGTATTCGTCGGGGCGGCAGGCTGAACGGGCTGAACAGGCGGAATATACGCATTGTTCGGCGGAAGCTGTTGATTTGGCTGATAGGATTGGTCAGGCAGGTTTTGTTGGGTAGGTGTATTGATGTTATTTTGAGGATTGTCCATAATATAACTCCTTTCAACAGCACTGATTGTGTTAAGGATACGCTGAATAAAGCGCAGCGTATCAAATTCAGACCCGTGAAATAGCGCACTTGAACGGGTCGAATTTGATTTATTCAGCGTTTCCTTAACCTATTTTATCATATTCCGACGAAAAAATCAATAGCACAAAGAAAATGCTCCCCTGACCCGGCGTTGTTCGGGTCAGAGGAGCGAGCAAGGAAAGAGATACAGAACGCGAATGCGAATGGTTATCTTAAATATTCGGCTGAACCGAAATAATCCTCCGCGACATCGGCGGCGTGAATCGGCGATACATCAAACCGGTTCAGCAGCTCGGCAAAGCGCTCGGCTTCGCTTTTTACACTGCTGAAATCTGCCAGACAAAAACTGCCGTTTCTTACTCCGTAGGCTATGTAGGCTTGTTCATCATCAACATACATTTCTTCGGTGAATATTCTCCACATGGCAATGCTCTCACTTTCGCAGAAGATTGTGGGATTTTTTCCCTGTGAAAAAATTATAGCATAGCACGAACGATATGTCTATAAATGTTCTGTTAAGCCTTATAATAAGAGCCAAAAATTGTAAGCTTTAGCGCAAATTAACGATTACTGAACGGAAATCCTGTGCAGAATGTCAATCCTTTTTAAGATAGAACGCCGTAACCGAGCGTTCTTCGCAGGAAATACGGTCATAGCCTTTAAGCGTAATTCCGTCAAGGCTCATAAGCTCGCCTATTTTCACATCTGCGAGCTTGCAGGCAAATACCGTAATACCGCCGCATACAAGCTGAATCTCGTTTTCTATGATATTCACCGCGCCGTTTGTACCCAAGCGTATCTCCTTGTAGGTTTCGGGGTCGCGCATGGCAACGTAGCGAAGCTCCTTGCAGTCGAGCTTTTTTATTGCTGACAGGGGCATGGTGTCCGATTTTTTGCTTTTGCCGAATAATCCCATGTTATGTTTCCTTTCGGTTGATTTTGTGACCGCGTGATGACGCGGCGTTAAATAAATTATACAACAGACCGTGCTTTTGCTCTATCGTCAATATTGCCAAAGATGAACGGTAATTTTGTAGAATGTGATGTTTTTGTTTTGGCGGTACTGGAACTTTCGGCGCAATCATGCTATAATTATATATTGAACGGCTTTTCTGCCGCTATGGCGGTTGATTAGAAAATAGTATAAATCATGGATGTATACCGAAAATTTGCTCTGATATAAATGGAGGTCTGCTTATGAAATCCAAAATACTGCTTGCTGCCGCAGCGCTTGCAATGGCGCTTGCAATGAGCGGCTGTTATTTCTTCCCCGCAGAGGAGGCGCTGCTTGAGCCGCCGACGGTCGCAGTGGAGGATGTAGCGTATTCTACATACACGGCAAAAATCAAGACTATTGAAAACAAGACTCTGGCTTCGGGTCATGTGATTTCCAAAAGCACATATAATGCCTCGTTCCCCGAAAGCGGAGGCTCGCTTAAAACGATTTATGTCAGGGCGGGTCAGTTTGTGGAAGAGGGCGAGCTGCTAGCGGAGCTGGATACGGGCAATCTGAATTACCTGTATGAGCAGCAGAAGCTGATTGTGGAAAAAGCAAGGCTGATATATGCGTCAACGGGCAGCGCAACAGACAAGCTGGATTACGAGATGGAGCAAAATACTCTGACGGAGTATGAAAGGCAGCTGAACAATTCGAGACTTTACGCAGGCATGGCGGGGCAGGTGTGCTTTACCGAGAGCATGAATCCCGGCGCGACGGTTACTGCTTACAAAACCATGGTTACGGTTATCAATCCCGAAACGCTGTTTGTGCAGTACACCTCAACAACGCCGCGCGCATTTCAGCTGGGTGCAGAGGTTACAATCACGGTAAACGGCACGGACTATAAGGGGTATGTTTCCAAAACGCTCAATGCTGTAACAGAGGGTCTGTATGACGATTACCCCGATGTGCTTGCGGATAACACATCAATCTACTGTGAATTTACCGGCGAAATCCCCGAATATCTGACAGTAGGCTCGCTTGCGGATATTGCGGCGATAAACGAGGTGCACGAAAACGCCGTTGTAATCTCAAAGAATCTGGTTAAAACCAGAGATGACGGTCAGGAATATGTGACTGTTCTTGACGAAAACGAGAACAAAAAAGAGGTTAATGTTGTTACGGGAATCTCCAACGCGACAGAGGTAGAAATTATTTCGGGAGTAGCTGCGGGAGATAAGATTGTGGTACGCTGATATAGCGCGGAGGTAAAAATTTGCTTACACTGCTGTTTCGTAAAATGCGCAACACCAAATGGATGGTGCTGTGCCTGTTTATAGGCTTCCTGCTGGCGGCGGGCATGATGAGCACCGTGCCGATTTATATGGACGCCTCGCTTCAGCGAATACTTATTAAGGATATGCAGGCGTATCAGCAGGATACCGGGCTGTATCCGGGAGAATATGTCGTAACCAAAACCATGCCGCTTAAGCTGTCGCTGCAGGAAAGAATAGATACGGTAAACGCCGTAACCGAGCTTGTACAGCAGCGCACATCCAAGATAGATATTCCGCACGCTGATTTCAAGAGTATAGTGCGTGATGAATTTATGTATATCACGGGCGCTGTAAACGCGCGAATCAAGGTGCTGGCAATGACTAATCTTGCCGACCATATAGAGATAATCGACGGGCGGATGTATGAGCCGGGCAGGGCAGCCGACGGCAGCTTTGAGGTTATCTGCAATGAGGAGTGCCTTAAAACGCTGGATATGGTCTGCGGCGGTACATACACTATTCAGAACAGCTTTTTCTCAAAGGAAGAGCCGCTCACAGCAACGATTGTGGGCGTATTCCGCCAGAGCAGCGAAAACGACAGCTACTGGTCGGAAACCATGGAATCTTACCTTAACGCGATGTTCATTGACTATGATACCATTATGGGAGAATATCTCAATACGGGCGTTGCAATGATAAGCTCGGTTGATGTGCGGTATTCGTTTGATTACCAGTCAATGGATTTGAACAGCCTTGCTTCGGTTACGGAAAGCATTGAAAAGGATTTCGACATCTACCGCTCCTACGGATATTCATTCAGCATGGGCGTTTATGATATTCTGACGGAGTATGCTGTTCGCGCGGAAAATCTCAAGCAGATGCTGTGGATTCTGCAGATTCCGACAATTGTAATGCTGGCATTTTATCTGTTTATGGTATCGCAGCTTAACGTTGAGCAGGAGAAGAACGAAATTGCGGTGTTCAAAAGCCGCGGCGCTTCTTCAAAGCAGATTTTTGCGATATATGCAATGGAGGCGGGTGTGCTGGGTCTTGCGACGCTGATTATTGCGCCGTTTATCGGACTATGCCTGTGCAGCTTTCTGGGAGTTTCAAACGGCTTTCTGGAGTTTGTAAACCGAACGGGTCTTGCGGTAAAATTAAGTCTTGATTCGGTGCTGTACGCGCTGCTTGCTGTCGTGATTTTCTTTGTAACGACCATGCTGCCGATTATCCCCGCCTCAAAGCTGTCTATCGTTAAGTACAAGCAGAGCAAGGCGCGGGTTGTAAAAATGGCGCTGTGGGAGAAGCTGTGCGCAGATATTCTGCTGCTGGGCGGGTCGCTTGTGTGGTATTATCTTACGGCAAGGTCAATCAAAAAGAGCTTTGCCAACGGCACGTTTGAATCCGACGGCACGATTAACCCGCTGATTTTCGTGTTCTCAACAATGTTCATTCTGGGAGCTGGTCTGCTGTTTATAAGATTATATCCGTATTTGCTGCGGCTGATTTATCAGCTGGGCAGGCGCTTCTGGACAGCCTCGCAGTATATTGCAATAACCTCGGTTGCGCGCTCGCAGGGCGGCAAGGAGCGGTTTTTGATGCTGTTTCTGGCGGTGACGTTCGGTCTGGGTATTTTTTCAGCCAACACCGCGCGCGCAATCAACAACAGCAAATCCGACAGAATATATTACAGCACCGGCACAGACATTGTGATTGACGCATTCTGGCGTTTGGATTCGGTTGATGACGACACAAGCTATGTCGAGCCGGATTTTGCCGAATTTGAGAATTTAAGCGGCGTAGAAACTGCCACAAGGGTGCTTCGCACGGATGTGAATGTGCTTACAGACGGCAGACCCGACAAAGCGCAGGCGGAGCTTATGGCAATTGAGCCCGGCAAGTTCTCAAGAACTGCGTGGTTCAGAAACGACCTTTTGCCTGTTCACTGGTGGAATTACTGCTCTGCTCTGGTTGATTACAAGGCGGGCGTTCTGGCTTCGCGCTCGCTGGAAGAAAAGGGCTATCAGCTTGGTGATACCATTGCGATAAAATGGAGCGGCAACGACTCGATTGAGTTAACCATACTCGCTTTTGTTGATTACTGGCCGGGAATCAATCCTAATGCAAAAGCGGAGATTGACGGCAGGGAATCCGAAATTACAAAGGACTTTCTTGTTGCGAATTACAACTACATCCGCAAGCTTACGGACTTGCAGCCCTATCAGATATGGCTGAAAATGCAAGACGGCGCAAAGAGCGAGCAGCTTTACGAGGATATCGAGGCAAAGCACATAAAGGTGCAGAGAATTGTTGACAGCTCACAGCTGCTGATAGCACAAAAGACCGACCCCGATTTGCAGGGCATGAACGGCGCGCTTACGCTGGGCTTTGTGGTGATAATGCTGATGACGCTTATCGGATTCCTGATTTACTGGATTCTTTCTATCAAATCGCGGACGCTGCAATTCGGCGTACTTCGGGCAATGGGCGTGACCTTTAAGGAGATAATAGCAACGCTGGGGTATGAGCAGATACTTGTCAGCCTTGCTTCTATTGCAACGGGTATCGTTATCGGCGGTATAGCAAGCGATTTGTTCGTGCCGCTTTTCAGAACGATGTACGACGCGGCTAATCAGGTGCCGCCGTTTATCGTGCAGGGTGACGGCGGGGATTACATCAAGCTGTACATTCTCACGGCGATTATGCTTGTCGGCGGATTTGCGGTGCTTGGCAGCATAATCAGAAAAATCAACATCAACAAGGCGCTCAAGCTGGGCGAGGACTGATAAAATTACCGCCGGAGAAAAAATTCTTCGGCGGTTGTTAGGGAAACGCTGATTAAATCAAATTCGACCCGTTCAAATGCGCTATTTCACGGCTCTGAATTTGATACGCTACGCTTTATTCAGCGTATCCTTAGCTCAATACGTCTTGACGATTATGCTTTATAATCTGTAATACCATTCGGGGGTATCGCCGAAATCTGCTGCAAGCTTGTGCCCGTATTCGTCGCGGATTCTGGCGCAGAGCAGCGCAAATTCCCGAAGTATCGGCAGCGACTCGCCCTCCTCTTTCATACGGTAATCCAATTCGGCAAGTCTCCAAGTAGCAAAGTTGTGTCCGCGTATTTCCAGCCACACCCGAAATGTGTACCCGTCGGAAAGCTTCTGGATATACGCCTGATACAAGTGCCCGTGGCTGTCGCGGCAGTCATATTCGCCCAGCCAGCCGGGATTGCCCTTTTTATGCGTGAAGCCCGTTCCGGCGAACGCTTTTTTCATGGTCGGTAAATCCGCAAGGTGAGGTATCGGAGGGATGTGCTCCGAAGGATAGGGATAGTCTTTGGGGTTCGGCAGGGTACTCTTTATAAGGTTTTGGAGATATTCGGAGTGCTTTATCGAAAGCTCTCTGTATCTGCTGAAATCTTCCTTTGAAAAAACACAGTCGGTGCTTGACCTTACAGGCTTGCCGAGATAGGGTATAAGCTTTTCGATTACAGCGGAGGAATCGCGCGGCTCGGGGTCTGCTGTGGTCTCTATGCAAACGGATATGTTGTTGTATTTCAGACCGTCATCGAAGCTGCGGTGCTGGGCAATATAATTGGAAAAGAAGTGTACATTTGAGAACATTGACAGGTCCGAGTTTTCCCAAGCCCAATCGGGAGCGGGCGCAGCAGGCTTTTCTCCGAACCAGTTCACACCGTTGAGCAGAATATGCCCGAACGGGATATTGAACGGGCGCGGTATCTTTGAGAACAGCGTGAATATATCGTCGTAGTCTGATTTATCTGCGAAAAGCTCCCCGCTGAAAGGGTTTTCGGTATAGCTGCATAACATGGGTTCGTTTTCCGTTGAGTGGTAGTATTTTTTCAGGCTCGGGAATTTTTCCGCTGCTTTTGCTATCACCGGGTCACCGCTTACTGCATTAACTGAAAAAGCAAGGTCAGACCAACTAAAACCAAGCTCCTCGAGCATATTTTTCAGATAAGGCTGTGTGTCCTTGAATTTCACCTTGTCCGCAATATTGAACAGGTATGTGTCGAATACTCTCATGCCATCCTCCCGAAATATCTGTTTTGGTTTGGCGTACTATCTGCAAATAAATTCTGATATATCGCCCCGGAATAGTAGAAACAAAAGCCGCTTTTGAGCGTTGTATCAAAAGCGGCTTTGCAATTAAGTATCAATCCTCGGGAACAAGAACGGAGTAGTTGCCCTCTTCGCGGCGGTAAACTACGTTTACAACACCCGTTTCTGCGTTCTTGAACATGAAAAATTCGTGGTCAAGCAGATTCATCTGGAGAATAGCCTCATCAACGGTCATGGGGCGCATCTTGAAGTTCTTGTAGCGAATAACCTCGTAATCCTGCTCCTCGGGCTCGGGCTCAAGTCCCGCAAAGGCATTGGCGCGCAGGCTCTTTTCAACCTTTGTTTTCTGCTTGCGAATCTGTCTGATAATGCGGTCGATTGTAACATCAAGCGCGTCGTTCTTGTCCTTTGCGGACTGTTCTGCGCGGTAGATGATTCCGTTATATTTTACGGTAAGCTCGAGGATAATCAGCTCGCGGCGCTCTGCAAGGGTAATGCGGGCTTCGGCTTCCTCGGGGAAGAATCTGTCGAGCTTGGCGTTGAGCTTCTGCTCTGCATAATCAGTGAATGACTGTGAGATATTGATCTTTTTTGCTGAAATTATGACCTTCATAAAATCAATCCCTTCTTGGAGAATTTACGGAGTTTTTGTCCGTAAGACAATTGTAACATATTTATTATAAATATACAAGTATTTTCTTTATAATTTCATAAAAAATCGCATATTGCACAAATCCGGCGCAAAATTTTTTCACATCAGGCGATTGTGCGACATTATTCGCATAATCTGCGCAGGCGTAAAACGGTATCGGTAATGATTGCCGCCGCCTTGTGAACCTCGTCGGGAGTGTTGTTCTCCGAGAGCGTCAGCCGCAGGCTTCCGTCAAGCATCTGCCCGCTTACGCCTATTGCTTTAAGAACGTGCGAGGGCTCACCCGAGCCGCTTGCGCACGCAGAGCCGCTTGAAGCGCACACTCCCGCGATATCAAGCGACAGCACCAGACTCTCACCCTGCACACCCGCAAAGGACATATTAACATTGCCGCATAACCGCGGATTTCCGCCGTTTATCTGCGAATCGGGGATTTTTTTCAGCTCGTGAATCAGCATATCACGCATTTCGGAAATTTTTCGCTGCTTTTCGGGAATATTCCGCACAGCGTTTTCGACAGCGCAGCCGAATGCAGCGATTCCTGCCGTGTTTTCCGTGCCCGAGCGCAGCCCGCGCTCCTGACCGCCGCCGAAAATCAGCGGAGATATTTCCGTACCTCTGCGGCAAAAAAGCATACCCGAGCCCTGTAAACCGCCCAGCTTGTGCGCAGAGGCACAGAGCATATCAACGCATAATTCGTTAATGTCAATCGGCATTGCGCCGAGCGCCTGCACCGCGTCTGTGTGAAAAATCACCCCGCGCGAGCGGCAGAGCGCTCCGATTTGAGCAATGGGCTGGATAGTGCCGATTTCGTTGTTTGCCGTCATTACCGATACCAGCACGGTCTGCTCGGTCAGCGCGGATTCTATCTGCGCTGCAGTAACAAAGCCGTAACGGTCGGGCGGGATTACGGTAAGTGTAAAATCCTCGAGCGACTTGCAGGCGTTAAGCACGGCGGGGTGTTCGATTGCTGTGGTGATGATATGCTTTTTGCCCAGCTTTCTGCCCAGCGCCGCCGCAGAGTGTATGGCAAGATTGTCGGCTTCGGTACCGCCGCTTGTAAAAATAATTTCATCGCTTTCCGCTCCGATTGCCGCCGCGCATTGCTCCCTTGCGCGCATTACCGCCATTGCGGCGCGTCTGCCGGCGGTGTGCGCCGAAGAAGGATTGCCGAAAAGCTCCGTCATAAATGGCAGAGCGGCTTCAAGCGCAGATTTATTAACGGGAGCTGTCGCCGCGTTGTCTAAATATATCATTTTTTCACCTCTTGCATTTTTTGAGTTATAATTGTATAATGATATATGTATCAGCACAAGGCTGAATAAATATAAGGAGAATGTCTATGAAAGTAATACTTGTAAACGGAAGTCCTCACGAAAATGGCTGTACATACACCGCTCTTTGCGAAGCGGCAAAGGCGCTGGGCGCTAACGGCATTGATACCGAAATATTCTGGATTGGCAAGACCTCAATTGCGGGCTGCATTGGCTGCGGTGCCTGCGGAAAGCTTGGCAGATGCTTTGTTGACGACAGCGTGAATAAATTCACGGAGCTTGCCGCAAACGCCGACGGATTTATATTCGGCTCACCCGTGCATTACGCGGCTGCAAGCGGCGCGCTTACCTCGTTTATGGACAGAGCGTTTTACAGCGGCAAATCCAAGCTGACGGGCAAGCCCGCAGCGGCTGTTGTATCCTGCCGCAGAGGCGGCGCGTCAGCGGCATTCGACCAGCTCAACAAGTACTTTACAATCAGCGCAATGCCCGTGGTTTCCTCACAGTATTGGAATCAGGTTCACGGCAGCAAGCCCGAGGATGTCCTCAAGGACGAGGAGGGTATGCAGACCATGCGCACTCTTGGCAACAACATGGCGTGGCTGCTCAAGTGCATTGAAGCAGGCAGAGCCGCAGGTGTTGAGTTCCCGCAGGCAGAGCCTGTAATCCGCACCAGCTTTATCAGATGATATGTCAGCCGCACTTTACAGGTGCGGCTGTTTTATTCGCAGAGAACAGCAACGATTTTTTCATATCCGTAATAGTACATCCACCTTCCGTCGGAGCAGACATTGTTCAAGCCCTCGGCGGGGTCAACAAGCATAAGCTGCCCGCCGCGCTTGTCATACAAAAGCGGGAAATGTGAACTCTCAAGGATATTGTAACGAGCAAGAATAAATCCCATATAATGCCCCTCGGAGAAGCTCACGCTACACGCATATACCTTATATGAGGTCTTGACAAAAAGCTGCCTTTCATCATTATTAAGCTGCCTGCCGAGGAGATATTTATATCCAAAAACCTCGCTTTCATCGGTGGGAATTATCACACCAACGCTGCTGCCGCTGTTGTAGTAATATCTCTCGTTTTCCTCGGGTGTGAACCCCCATCCGCCGAACCATGCGTTTTCTACAAAGGTCTGACCGTCGCTGTCGAATACAAGCAGCGAGGAGTTTGATGAGGAACGTAAGTCCGCGTTGAATTTATATACATTCATAGAGCCTGACGGAATATTGTATTTATAGATTATGGGAAGATAATATTCGGAATTTAATACAGTTACAGTGTAATTGGAATAGATGAAAAGCATATCGTTCAAAAGAAATGTAGATATGGTGTTCTCCGGCAGGGCAAGCTCGGATGTTTCGCCTGTGCTGCGGTTATAAAGATATGCGCGGTATTCATCATCGGTCTTATAATAAGTACCATAGACAATATATTTGTCATTCAGCCCGGCAAGGCTCACTATGTAGTCTGAAGAATAATCCACATTGTTAAAACGCACAGGAAAGCTCCCAATACGAAGAAGCTTGCTCGGCTCGCCGGTGGCGACAGGTACTTCCCATAAATCATATATAAGATTTTCGTACGATTCATCAGAAGCTCTTACCATGCAGTACATAGTACAATTATCAAATATAGTGGGCAATTGTGTTCTGACATAATACTGCGAGGGGGTCATCTCGGGATAAGCGCCGTGTTCCATATCGTATAACACCTGCTCCGGAATCTTGTCGGGGAAAGAATAGTATTCTGAAAAATCGGGTATGGCGCAGGAATAATACTCCAGACCGGAGCCTTCAAATTCAGCGTAGACATCATTCTCATTTATAGGGGTGCAGATTGACTGAAGCTCGTTGTAGCTGTTTCCGAGTGAGACTCCGCCGGGTGCGGTTTCTGCGGGCTGATTGGTTTGCGGGTCTGAAAAAGCTGTGGTGCTATCCGGTACAGAGGATTCGACGGGCTCAACAATCGGCGCGGTAGATTCTGTGTCGGATTCGGGCGGAGTGTTGTCGGTGCAGGCAGTGAGCATAAGTGCGGCTGCGAGTATAGAAATGAGTTTTGTGTGTTTCATGTGAGCCTCCTTTACATATATTATAGTAATTGTAGCACAAGAAAGGGGCATTTTCAAGAAAAAGAAAAATTTTGTAATATAATTGTAACGTTCGGAGAATGAATCTGATTTGTAAAGTATGCAGAATTTGGCTTTGTAAGCGGAAAAAAGCGAATTGTGTTGTTTAAAATAGTTTAAAATTCTTGTATGAGACAAGTAGTTTAAAATATTTTAAACAAATCGGAAGAAAATGAGCTAAAACCGCTTGACAAAAGGGTTCAGAGGTGTTATAATACAAAAGCTGTCACGAAAGCGGCACGGAAAAAGAGAGTCGGTAAAAAAAGATTGAAAAA
>JBJESB010000126.1:3426-8761 GCA_051882575.1 Oscillospiraceae bacterium | reverse complement strand
CGTCAATAACGTCCATAAACAGCTCAAGCTGCTTTGCGTGAATCTGCCCGTTGATGATAGTCTTGATGTCGTGCAGCATATCCGAAAGATTTGCTTCCGTTTCGTCAAGCTTAATCTTTCCGCTTTCGATGCGGCTCATATCCAGAATATCATTGATGAGGGAAAGCAGATGATTGCTGGAAGATAGAATTTTTGAAAGATAATCCTTGACCTTTTCGGTGTTTTCCACGTTCGCCATTGCAAGGGTTGTAAAGCCGATTACGGCGTTCATGGGTGTGCGGATATCGTGGGACATATTCGACAGGAACGTGCTTTTGGATTTGCTTGCTGCTTCGGCTATATGGAATGATTGTTCGGCAAGATGCTTTGCCTCTGCAAGCGAAGCGTTGTTTTCGCGCAGCTGCTCGTTGAGCTTTTCAAGCTCACGGTTCTGCGCATTTGTTTTCTTTTGGGACTGATATGCAATAAATGAAATTGCAATTAAGGAAAACAGCACAATAAACATTACTGACAACAGCGCTGTTGTCCTTATTGCCTCAACGCTTGAAAGCCTTGTTCCCATAACCAGCGACTGGTCAATGGTAATTACAATGTGCCAGTCTATATCGGGGATTTTTGAAAAGCTTACAATTTGATTTAATCCCGAAGCCATCACAACATGAATTGCGTCGCTTTTACCCGAAAGCAGATATTCTCTGAAAGAATCGCTGTCCTTAACAGTGTCATGGCGAAGAAACTCTGCGTCCTTGAATGTGCTGAAGAACAAATACCTGTTTTCGGAATCGGGAATGTTATTGGAATGAAGCAGGGTTGTTCCTTTGCTGTCGATGATTCTGATTTGTCCGTTTCCGCCAAAGGATTCCATTTTAAGAAGCTCTAAATAGGAATCAAGCTTATAGTACACAAACAGATATTCCATTCTTTCTGCGTTAACATACAAGGGCTTTATCCTTATTCCAAACATCAGAATATCCGTATCATTATCCTGCCGCAGAAGCAGAATTCTTTCTTCGCCCTGAATTAAAGGCATAATGTCCTTGGCAATCTGCTTTGAACCGTGCCCGCCGGAGCTGTCCAGATAATTGCCCTTGTCGGAAAGCAGCAGCACATTATATGCGTCGCGTGACGCATTCTGCAAAAAGGAAGCAACCTTGTCCGACGAATGATTCTCCATATTTTCCAGCGCCGCACATATAGTATCTATCTGCCGCCAGTTGTTGGTCAGCTGATTTTCTATGATATTATCCATCTGCACGGCGTTTTCTGTCAGAAGCGCAAGAGCCTCCTGCTCGGTAACGCTGTTTACGGAATTCATAGTATCAGACATAAAATAATACGTCAGCAGCAAAGCCAATATGAGAATCCCCGCAAAGACAAGCGCTGTTTTCAACTGATTTTTCATTATTTATATGATGTCCTCTGAAATACACTTATTCCACGATTTTCAGACTGTCCGGCGCTCCGGAAATCTCACCGCCAATGCTGTCAAGGTAGCTGATAAACATATCACGGAATACAAGCTCATCATAAGTGTTTACCACGGGGAGATTCTTTACAGCGCCCTTTACAGAGGCTGCAACAAACTCATCCTCGGGCGCGATTTCCTTGCCGTTATACCTGATTGAAATATATCTTTCACCTTCGGGCTTTGAGGGGTCGTACTCAAAGTCAAGACCTTCAAGTCCCACAAATGTGTCCTTGTTTTCTTCAAGAATATCCTTAATCTGCTGTCCCGTAATCTTCACGGTAACAATGTTGATATGATTCGGGTCTTCGGCAACAATTCCTGCGCTCATTCTGGTGGTTATCAGACCGTTGATTGCATTGTCGGTAACGGGTCCTTCAAAGAGCCTGTTTTTCATACCGAAGCTGGCTCTGCACTGCACCATTCCGATATCTGCGCCTGTGGCATGAATATACGCTTCTCCCACAATAACGGCTGTTTGCTCAACGCTTAGCATTTCCTTGCAGGTGCCGAAGGATTCCTCTTCCGCAGGCTTGTTTTCAAGCGCTTCATCCCTTACTCTGTCGGCTTCCTTTAACCAATCCTCTACGGTAATATTTCCGGCTGCAAGGTCAAGGGTTGACTTGTGTAAAGCGGATTCCACCGCACCGGATTTGCCCGCAAAACTAAAACGGGTTATAACTCTGCCCTGATTGAAGGTATTTCTTACTTCATCATAAAACGGGTTGTCCGTAAGCTTGCTGCCTTTAAGCAGATTGATTTCTCCGCCGCCGCCCTCTATCATAAGGTCCTGACCCTCTGTTGTGCTCAAAAAGCCGAAAATATCAAGTATTGCCTGCTTCTTTGCCTCATCCTGCGCAGCCCTTTTGGTCATGCCGAAATAGCATCTCGGCATTGAGATGAGATAATCCGAGCCTTCCTCATCGCTTGTGTAAAAGGGCATCATACCGATTTCGTGAAGGTTATCGGGGGTTTCGATATTTTCACGCTCGTTGAAGCCTATTGCCGACTGACACTCGATAGTCATAAGCGATGTGTGGTAATGGTAAAGCTTGGCTGTACGAACGGGCGCTCTCATTTCCCAGAAATCGGGTGATAAAATGCCGTCGTCAAACAGCTTGATAAGCTTCTGCGCTGCACCCTCCATGTGACCTGTCATGCTTTCATTGCCCTGCTGATACTTGTCCAGCCACAGCGCATTCTGGGTGCCCTTTATATAATCGTTGTATATGTATGTATCAAAGATAAACGTCCACATATCCGCCCATTTTATCGTAGGCACAAACGGCTCGACAGCAACCGTTATCTTAGCATCCGGGTCGTTTTCATCGGGCTCTGTTCCTTTAAGCTCCATCGCCCTGACATCATTTAGAAGATTCACAAACTCCGTATAGCTGTGCGGAACCTCAAGACCAAGCTCATTGAACATGGTTTTGTCGTACACCAATCCGTATACATAGACGGGTCCCGGCAGGTAATAAAGCCCGCCGTCCTCGTTGACGCATTCCGAAACCGCCGAAAGATAGAAGTTGTTGGTAAACTCCTCCTGCGACAAATCGTAGAATTTTTCTGCGATAAACTTATCGTCCATCATATTCAGCCCCTCATAAAGATATATGTCGGGCTCAATATTATACTCCATTTCCTTTGAGATGATATAGTTGGGAATGCCTACAAGCTCGTCAGTCACAATATCAACATTCGGGAACTTATTTTCCAATACAGACTCAAGGTCCATATTCATTCTGCCGCACTGATACTGAACCTTAATCTGAATCTTTTCACCGGTATTACCGTTTTCGGTTGTATTAGTAGAATTTCCGTTATTTCCGTCTGCGCAGCCGTTCAGAATACTCGCTGCCATTGCTGCCAAAAGCAGCATACATAAGATTTTTTTGATTTTCATTTTTCTCCTTTCAGGGCAGACTTTCCGCTGCCATAAAAAACATTAACCTCATACAGAACATTCGCTTATCTTGCAGGAATTTATCTCTGCAGCAGCTTTTCGTATTCAGCCGCAGGTGTCGGCTTTGCATAAAAGTAGCCTTGAGCAATATCACAAGCCATTGATTTTAAGCGTTCCTTTTGGTCTATGGTTTCAACACCCTCCGCAACGACTTTAAGCTTCAGCGTGTGAGCCATATTGATAATAGCTTGCAGCAGGCTGCGTTCAGCAGGCTTTGACATTTGATTGCGAATGAATTTCATATCCAGCTTCAGAATATCAAGGGACATTTCGCCGAGCATATTAAGTGAGGAATAGCCGCTGCCGAAATCATCCATTTCGATAATGAAGCCCTTGTTGCGCAGCTCCTCAACCGTGCTGATTATCTGTTCGGGATTATCCGTATATGCGCTCTCGGTTATCTCCAGATGTAACAAAGACGGGTCAATCCGATACTTTTCTATCAGAGCGCAGAAATGTTCAACAAGGTCGGACTGATAAATATCTGCGCGTGATACATTGACGGACACGGGCACAGCGGAATAGCCGTTTTCTGTCCACTCGTGCAGCTTTTCGCATACGGTTTCCCAGACGTACTCATCCAGACGGCGGATAAATCCGTTTCTTTCAAACAGGGGAATGAACTCGCCGGGGGACATAAAGCCCCATTCGGGGTGAATCCAGCGTACCAGCGCCTCTGCGCCCACCATACGGTCATCATTCAGGCTGTGCTTTGGCTGAAAATACACAGTAAACTGCTTTTCTGCCAGAGCAGTTTCCATTGTGTCGGTAATAGCCTGTTCACGAAGAAGAATATTTCTGATATTATCATCATAAACGGCAATGTACCGGTCGTATATACCCTTGATTGTATCCACAACCCATACCGCTCTGTCGCACATCAATTCAACAGGTATAGAACGGTCTTTGATTTCATAAATACCGAGCTTTACGGGCAGATTATCCGATAATTCGGAACGGGTGGTCTGTCTTGCTTTAGCAAAGCTCTCGCGCCCCTTTGCCTCGCTCGCCTTATCCGTCAGCGCAAGGAATCTGTCGGCATTATATCGGCAGCAGACGGCGTCCTCGCTCACTCTTTTGCGGAATATCCGAGCCGCCTCTTTCAGCAGCTTATCTCCTGCCCTGCGCCCGAAAGTATCGTTATACAGTCTGAAATTCTCGATATTGCAGCACAGAAGGGTATATTCTCTGTCAGGGTATGCGGCAAGGCACTCTCTGACCTTTCTGTAAAAGAAATCTTTAGAGTACAGCCCCGTTAAACGGTCATACATAAACTGATTAACCATCGCAGCGTTCTCACGCAGATTTATAATACTCGCCGCGCGGTGTCTGATAAGCTGCGGTCGGTAGGGCTTGGTGACAAAATCGTTCGCTCCGTGTTCCAATGCAGCAATTTCATCCGCCTCGCTGTCGCTTTGTGTTGTAACAATAACGGGAATAAGTGAAAGAACTGCGTCTTTTTTTACAATATCAAGGAAGGTATATCCGTCCATTACCGGCATCATAACATCAAGCAGTATCAGAGCAATATTCTCTTTGTTGGATTGCAGAATTTCCAGTGCTTCCTGACCGTTTTCCGCTTCTAATATCCTGTACATATCGGATAGCATTGCCTTTAATGTTTCGCGGTTGATTTCGTTGTCCTCGACAATCAAAATTTGTTGTTTCATCTCAATTCCCTTTTCTGTCAAACGGCTAATATGGTTTCAGTCATATTGCGACATATCGGCGCATAATAACTCAATTTAATTATAGCACTTTTTTCAAAGGAAATCAATAGATTTTTGGTTAATATATCAAATTACCTCGTAATAAAATGAATTAAGCCGCAATTTTGTATATTAAAAGAACCTCTGCCGATACCGATGAAAAGCAGCCCCAAAAGCCGGCACGGACGCCGGCAA
>JBJESB010000126.1:0-3326 GCA_051882575.1 Oscillospiraceae bacterium | reverse complement strand
GCAGCCCCAAAAGCCGGCACGGACGCCGGCAATCAAGGGCTGCCTAGCCTAAAAATACTCCTGCTTTACCGCCAAGCATAACCCGAAAAGCGGCGCGGCTTCTCGGGCTATTGTTATCGTGCGGATAAGCGGGAAGCTGCCATAATCCTGCGCAGGAACAACAAATTTTCTTCCAACGCGTAACTTGATTAGTCATTGCATATTCAGAAAATTCACCGCATACTCTGCTTCATAATCACGGTTATTATCCCCGAAAATCATCAAAGCGGCTTCCTTTGTAACGGGAATGTACTCATCAAGAGGAATCCTTGTCAGGCGGTCGGCTTTTGTATCTATCATCAAATCTCCGGTTTTGTCCAAAGAGTAAAAAACAGGATAATGAAGATAGAGATGACTATCGGGCAAAACAACATATCCCCCAACTCTTTGATAAATTCCCTCCGAACAGGTAATTCCCATTGTCGTTACATTCGGACACCTCGAAAGAGCATAGACAAATCCGTCTCCGCTGCTGCCGCACTGCGAGTTTGTCAGAACAACAACCGGCAAGTCAGCCCATCTGCCGTCCGCCTTAACTCTATACTCCGCAACGTTCATATATTCGCCGTTGACTTTTAATGCGTCGGTGCCCATATATATCTCGTCATTCGCAAACAGCGAAACAACCTCGCACATAATAATCGCATAACCGCCGCCGTTATTTCTGAGGTCAAGAACAAGCTTTGTCATTCCGCGGGCTTTAAGGTCTTCCAATTTCGCATTGACGAGCTCTGTGATATCCGGATATTCGCCTTTAATTTCAGCTATTACATCACCAACAGTGTCGTATTCTTCTATGGTAATTGCTAAATAACCGCAGTTGTCCGTAAGCATTTCCGAACGGAAATTCTCATTTGCAGCTTTCAATGCTTCAAATGCAGCCTGTCTTTCTTCAGTGCTCATTTGAGCAAACGCTTCCGAATCAAACTCATATTGACTGAAAAATCTTTGATTCGCTTTATTCAGCCGCTTATCGTAATACCCCATGCTGCCTATTGCCGCGGTTTTTTCATTGCCGTTTTCGTCAAGAAAACAAACCTCTATTGTTTCGCCGCCCGTTCCTGCAAAGTAAATAGGCTTGACCATATCTTCATTTGCCTTAACCGGACGAGACGACGCTAAAATACAGTCAGCTTCGCTGATTGCTTTGCTGATTTCTGTGCCATTCCACTTTGTAATTACAGTTCCGTTGTTTATTCCGAGCTTGTTAGCTTCGCTTCCCTCCTCAACCAATACCGCAATCGTTTCGCCCGTATCTATCGTAAAAAGTGAAAAACCATGGTCGTTTCCCGCAAGCTCCTTGTAAACCTGATTGCTTATTGTACTGCCCTCTGCGTCAAGCGGCGCAATCCAGATATGACCGTCGTGAAACATACTTATGTATTCATAGATAGCCTTATAATAAGCCACAGGGTCGTTGTTTTTCTCTGCAGCTTCAACCTTTGGTCTTATTACGGAAGCTATCTTCCCGTAATCAATTTCTTTCCACTCATTCTGAACATAATGCTCCTTCATATCGGCAACAATCTTATCAAATGATTCAACATAGCTTTCTTTTGAGCTATTGCATAAATGAACCATATCATAGTTGACGGTCATATTGAATGCACCAAAGACCGGTCCCACAACCGCAGCCGCTCCGACTATTACCGACGAAATCCTATACAGAACCTTTGTGTTTGCGGTAAACTGCCATAATGCAATAACCGCAGCGCCTATGTAGAACGGGAAAAATATATTTACAGACATCCCGATATTTCCGCTGAAGCTGCTGATAGCAAAATGAACAACACAAAGCGCTAACGGCACGAAAGACATAACCCGCCACAGCTTCACAGAGCCGTCTTTTTTCTTAATTATCGCGTGCCACACTGCCATTCCTATAAAATACAGCATGATGAACAGCGCAAGCAGCAATGTAATTCTATCCATTAAGTATAAATCCGAAAAAATCTGGTTCATTTTATTTTTCCTTTCTGATTATCCCGCAAAATGGCGATTTACCAACTCGTTAAATTTTGATATATCGGACAGATTTTCCTGTAATACTGATTCTTAATCTTGTCTATAGGTTGATTAGGAAATAGTACAACATAATAAATATCGGCATATTATTGAAAAACTTTAGAGCAAGCAGTCAAACTCATGCGATTAACAGGCAATGAAAAACTCATTATATAGGTTTTTATGCCCTCTTCTTTGCCCTGCATTAAGAGCACATATTCATATTGCAATTCCCATATATCTATGCTATAAATATACACAATTCAATTTTTAGATAAATCACCCGACAAAACGACAGTCTGAATCGTTATATGAATTGAAAGGCGGCTCTAATGGGAACAACATTCAGCACCGACGCAGAATTTGAGACGTTATAAGTATATACTCCATCCAGTGTGGAAGCAGTAGTATATACTACACCTGATGGGACAAATTTTGTTTTTCCAAAGCAATACGATTCAACGCATTTGACAATAACCCCGGAACAAGCAATATGTTGTTGGCAACGTGTTCCTGAAAAGATAAGGGCAAAAGCGCAAAAGACTGTTGAATTTGTTGATTTTTATAATCCCGAAGATTCGTATTGGAAGACAGTGTACAAGAATTTCACGCAATCATATGCAACCGGCGGAGATAAAATTACATTTTACCGCTATGACCAACCGCATGACCTTGATTATGTAACGAGAACATATTGCCACGAAGTCGGTCATTATATCGACAAACAGCTATCAAAGTCCGGTAACTGTTTTAGTGAGGAATCGCAATGGCAACAGGCTATGTTTGCAGACACCCGGTTGTCCGGAATGAAATCGCCTACAATTTATGGCGAGAACGCCCCCGCCGAGGATTTTGCCGAAAGTATTGCAGAATATGTAAATTATCCTTTGGAATTTGCTAAAAATTTTCCGAATAGGTCTTCCATTTTGCAGAATATAGTGTTATAATATACACAGAGGTGATTTGTATGGAGTTCACTAGAATAGATGGAAAAACGCCCGGTGGTGGTGATTACTCTGAAATTCATTTTTTGGATGACAAAAATAACGAGGTTTCCGAAAAAACAGCGACGCATTGTGTCATTCGTGAATGCTTAAAAGATGGTACTGTTGTAAAAGAAACATGGGCTAAAGTATAATATTGATTTTTTCTTAATAATCAAGCGCTCTTCGGGGCGCTTCAGTCTGTCGAAAAAGCCATCTTTCACGAAAAACGGAAGATGGCTTTAAGAATATGAAGAAAAATCAAGCGGCACGGGATAATACAAGAGAGAAGCAATCGAA